>JAZSES010000305.1:0-3716 GCA_045531805.1 Candidatus Limenecus sp.
ATCAATTGATTTTTTTGCTACAGATGTTAATGGTTTGTTCTGTTTGGATTTTAAATGTTCAACCTTAGGTTCACAACAAAACTGAGGATTTATATTAACACCAGCATATTCATTATGATAAACAATATTGCCGTTATCAATTTGAGACTTAAAATACGACATTGCTGCTGGTAAACCCTCTGTTCTAACGATTTCAAAACAACGACCCGCTATCTGTTCACCACTCACATCACTAAATACTTGATGTGATTCACACAAACTGGTAACATCTTTAATTTCTGTGACTTTAGTATTGCTTAAATCAATACTCTTGTCTCTTAAAATATATTCAACTTTACCTTCAGAACTTTCTACTCTCTCAAAACCTGAACCACTAAATTCATATTGATACATCGGAGTTTTAAGTTCCAATCGTCCATCATTATGTAATATATTATCATTGTTATAAACAACCATATTATCAAAACAATACATTCCATAATCCTTAGTCCTTGCAGCATAGGGATTATTTCTTGCTGGAATAGAATCAGCAAAAACTGCAATCACAGGCTCTCCTGTAATTGTTTCATTTTGATTTGGTTTAAGCTTGCTGCCTTCTAATTGTTCTGGTGCTACAGTAGTTATATGATACAAAACTTCTGGAACATTTTCCATATTCGATTTATACAATGATTTACCCATAAACAACACCTCAATTCACATAAAGCTACCATGTTACAGGTAGCTTTATGATATTATATGAGTTCCTACAAATCAGGACCATCAGATTGTTCAACTTGCTGCGTTTGCATGTTAGTATATATCTGCTTAAAATAAGAATTTCCAGCTAATACACCATGCTTACGATAATTCGTATCAACCTTAACTGATTCAGACTGAACAGAAACACTATGTTCATCACCATGCATCATAGTCTTAGAATTATAATCAACAGTTAAGGCTTCACGCTGATTTTGAACTTTATCACAAACTAAGTCTTGTGATTCTTTAACTTTAACAACCTTACCATTTTCATCTGTATACCACAAACGAGCATTACCATTACCATCAGTCTTAATCTCTGCAGTCTGATAACCTTGAGTATCACCTGCTGGTGGATTTACAAACACATTTGCATAACCATTAGGAGCTCCTTCATATGGTATTCTTGCCGTGTAAACAATACCCTTCGGTGTTTCTAACGGTGAAATCTTTACATTATCAATGGTTCTATTTGATTGTAAATTTTCTGGTTTTGCTAATCCTGACTCAATTGAAGATTTCATCTTCTGTATACTAGCGTTTGTCTTATCAACAAAATCATAACATTGACTCTCACTATTCAACTTAGACCCTAATGATGTTTCAATATCAATCGTACCTTTACCATTCACAATAGGTCTTACATTAAACTCTGTTTGACCGCGTTGAAAACCTCCATCTGGCGGAGCTACCCTAACATAACCAAAATCAGTACCTTCTCTTGGGTTCTCATATGGTATTTCAGCAAAATAATCTATTTGACCTCTTGGTCCCTGTCTTGGTATAATAGGTACTCCCTGCAATTCCTTATCCAATGGTTTAGATTTCAAATCTTCATTAACTTCCATTACAAAACGATTAGGTTGTTCACGCCAAATACCACCTCTAGCAGTTCCATCTGGAGTTGAAACAACTAACATACCTAATTCACCAACAATAGGTTTTACTGTAAATTCAGTTTGACCTAATGATAACTCTTTTGGTGATTCAACAGCTACAAAACCAAATTCACTATGAGCTGTAGCATAAGGTACCTTAGCATAATATTGATGTGATTTATCAACTTCCAAACCGTAAAACTCTTTGATAGCAGCAGGTGTTGTTAAATTAACATTTTCTAAAGATTGTAATTCATTCGTCTTCTCACCATTTGGTAAAATTATTGTATCCAAAGGGTAAGAAGGTTCAACTAATGTCTTAACTTGTGTGGATTCACCTAAATTATGTTCATTACCTGCTTTCAATAAAGCATCTACCTCTTCTGGTGTCAACATGCCTGTCATAGATGTAGGCTTATATGTAGATTCCTCGATTTTAGCACCTTTTAACACTTTTCTTGGTTGATTTATTGCATCACCATCATGAGATTGTTGACTTGATTCATTTTTGTCAAATACATCAACACTAAGGTCTTCATCTGATGCTTCATATGCAGCTCCAAAAACAGATGATGCTTCACTGACTGGTTCTTCAGTTGTAAAACCGTAAGCAAAAGCCTTATCTTTACCTTCTTCAAACATTTTGCCTACTTCTTGAGGATTACCATGAACATCTATTACCTCACCTTGTTCATTTTCAAGTTCCACTTGACCCTTATCATTCAATTTAATTTCACCTTGACACTTTCCAGGTTCAGTGGAACTATTAGTAACATTAGTCAGTTCAATATAACTATAACCACCATACGCATCCTCAAACCTAGCAAAATCAACAGGACCCTCTTCTGGATGAACCCTGGTTTCAATATCTACACCATCTAACACAACAGGTTCATCTTTTGGACCACTATAATGCAATGTTGAATTAGCAACTCTTGTCACTACATCAGGGCGAGATGATGATATAGTTGATATTGCTGTTCTATCAAATGGATTATCCTTTAAATAAGTCTCAACGGCTAATCTTGTTCCAAAATTATCAGAATCACTCTCAATTGTTGTAGTTTTATCTAAAAACTGAACTTGGTCAATGGTATAACCATTTTCATACGAATTACGATTAACACTCATATTTATAGCCATCATTCTAGGTGATTTATCGGATGCAAGGTCAAGCATACTTTCAACTTTATCATCAGATAAACCATGTGATTTAGCATAATAACATTCCGCATATGAACTAAGCATATATGCCATATGTTCTTCATCACTAAGTTTTTCACCTGATTGCATCAAATTAGACTGGATTTTATCTTTAAACTGTTGCAATTCAGGGTCATGCCAATGTGATAACGCTACATTTCTATCATAAGCCTGCTCCATAATAACACGAGAAACTCCTCTATCATGATACTGTACATAATATGGACCCTGTGAATCAAATGGCATATCATATGTATCATTATAAAAACGAGTATTTGCAACCTCAAGTAAATTTGGATGTAAATCTGCACCCGTTTGTACTCTACCTGACTTAGAATACTCTGTTACAACAGTAGGCAACTTACAGCCATCAAGATGTGCCATTATATTTTCTTGACCAATAGTTGTACTCTTATCAAAAAAACCTTCTGGAGTATTTTGAATGAAATTATATTTAAACCTTACAATTTCATTATCAAATGCAGCTGGTCTAGGAGCGTTACCATAATCAAAAGCTTCACCTTCTGGAACCAATCTGTCACCAACCATAAGCTTAGGTACATGCTCTTCTCTACGCTCATATTGTTTCCTATTATTTACTTCTGATTGTGGTTCATCATGTTCTACCACAATATCAGCATCAAAAATTTCAGATGTTTCAACCTTAAAATCCAAACTTGCCGCATATGCATCCTTAGCACTTGAATGTTTACCTATATGGTCAACGGCTTCTGAATCAAAACCATTATTATCAAGCCAACGTTCTGTTGCAGGTCTTGAAAACGGATTAGTATGTGTACTAATATATGCAACTTGTTGAGCATCATATCCTTTATCAAAACTCTCACGATTTCTTGTCATAGTAGCCAGATGCGTATCAATATCAGTAACAGC
>JAZSES010000215.1:0-3538 GCA_045531805.1 Candidatus Limenecus sp.
GGGCTTTCTTCAAGGCAACCACATTTGCAGAAGAACCCAGACGGTATCTGCCTATCACTTCTGAAGAAGAAAATCCTTCATGTATGCCATCTGCCAAGGCTTTCAGGAACCTCATCTGATATTTTCTTTTAGATATTTAACGCCATCGCCAACTCTGTCTGCTGGTACAGGTAATTGCTCATAAGATTCTAAATCCATCATAATAAGATCATTACCTTCTTTATATAAGTATTGCATTTCACGTCTGTCTAACATTGCTTTTGCAACTTTTTCACCAGCTCTGAAAGTTTTTTCAACAACGTTTCCTGTTTCTACGTTTTTAAGTTTTGTTCTTACAAAAGCAGCACCTTTGCCTGGTTTTACATGTAAGAATTCAACTACTGACCAAAGTCCATTGTCTAATTCAAGTGTTAAGCCTGTTTTCAAATCATTTACTGAAATCATTAGGTTTTTCCTCTTTATATCTGTATCTAAAATTAATTTTATTGTAATAAGTCACAATACAATAATTTTTGCCAGTAGTCTTATACCGACGCATAAAATCTTAACATAAAAACTAAGGAGTGAGAATTATTTTGCTGAAAATATTAACAAAACTCCAATTATTTGGTGTTTTTTTGTTCAATGTAATAATTTTCTTTGTATTACATTCAAAATGTTTAATACCCGCAAAGAGCGGGTATTAAATCTATATGGAAAAGATGTTTGTAAAAATTAAAGATGCTGCAAAAATGTTCGCTTTTATCTTGTATAGAGGTGCAACAACAATGTTTGCAACTTATTAGAATTTACTTGTCTGCACCAGTAAGTTCTTTTAGGAAGTTTGGCAAAGCAAAGCGTGCTCTATGATACTCTTTGTTGTATATTTTGCACTGTTTTGCGATTTTGTCTGCTCTTTCTTCGTCAATAAAGCTCAATGGTTTTACTGTTTCAGAACAGTAGCACCAGCACCAGTATCCCCCTGGGTAAGATGGGATTGGTCCAGAGAATGTATCAACGATTGGGAATACTTTTCTCAATAAAGGATACATTTTTTTGATTTCAGCTTGGTTTATAAATGGTGATTCAGACTGTGCAGCCATGATACCACCCTCTTTTAGAGCTTCTTTTACGTTTGTGTAAAATTCTTCTGTAAACAAGCCTTCACCTGGTCCCATTGGGTCTGTTGAGTCAATAAGAATAATGTCGTATTCATTCTTTTTGTCTTTGATGAATTCGATTGCATCTTCAATTCTTACTTCAACTTTTGGGTTATCTAATTCACAACCGATAGTAGGTAGATATTTTTTGCAAGCATCAACAACCATACCATCAATTTCACAAAGTACGCATTTTTTTACAGTTTCATGTTTAAGAACTTCTCTGATAGTTCCACCGTCACCACCACCAATTACAAGAACTGACTCAGGGTTTTTGTGGTTCATCATTGGGATATGAGAAATCATTTCGTGGTAGTAGAATTCATCGCGTTCTGTAGTCATCATTAGTCCGTCTAATGTCAAAACTCTACCCATTGATTCTGTGTCAAAAACATCAACTTTTTGGAAGTCTGATTGTCCGCTAAAAAGAGTTTCTTTTACTGTCATACAGCAACCAAAACCATCTTTGCTCAATTCTGTGTATCTCATATCCAACATTCTTTTGTCCCTCATTTGTCTGTTCAATGTAGAGAATTATAACATGTAAAAAAAAATTAATAAGTTAGCAAAAAAAAATATGTTTGGTCTTAAAATAAATGTAAATTGTTTAAGGAGAAGAGCATGAATATTTCAAAACTTAATCCAATTGGTTACGAAGCAAAAACTGCAAAAGGTAACACTTACAAAAAATCTAATCTCTGGAAGACCACAGCGTTGGCTAGTTGTGCAGTTGTGGATACCGCATTGACACTTTCTAAAAGTAAATATGCTCAACCTTTTAAAGCTGTAAATGTTGCGGAGAGTATGGGAATTAAAAATCCAAAATTGATGGCATTGATTGGTCTGGCAAGTATAATTTTAGATGTTGTTTTATTTTATACTTTAGGTTCTTATCTTGATAAAAAAGTAAGTCAAAATCGTGCAGCAAAAGCTGATTTGAACGCATAAGATGTGATTTTAAATACAAAAGCCGAGATTTTACTCTCGGCTTTTTATTTTTATTTTGTCATATTGTAGCTTATGCCTGCTTTTTTCATTCGTTTTAGTGCTTCTTGGATTTGGTCAACAGGTTTTGTTAGTGCAATTCTAAAGAATCCTTCACCGCAAGAACCATAACCGTTTCCTGGAGGGACTACAACATGAGCTTTTTCAAGCATTACAGTTACAAATTCTTCGGAAGTAAATCCTTTTGGAACAGGTAACCATAAATAGAAAGTTGCTTTTGATGGTTCAACATTCCAACCTAATTCTCTCAAACCAGCTTCCATTACTTCTTTACGTTCTTTGTACATTTCGTTAAGTTTTTCGATTTGTTCAGTTGGTGCGTGGTATGCCTCAATTGCTGCTTCTTGAATAGCTTTGAATGTACCTGAGTCAATATTGTTTTTGATAGTACCAAGTGCTTTTATTGCTTGTGCATTACCGCAAACAAAACCTACCCTCCAGCCAGTCATATTGTAAGATTTTGAGTGAGAGTAAAACTCGATTGCACAATCCATAGCACCTTCTACTTCCAATACAGACGGAGCTTTGTAGCCATCGTATGTCATTTCTGAGTAAGCCATGTCTGAGCAAAGCAAGATATCATACTTTTTGCAAAAATCTACAGCTTTTTTGTAAAATTCTTTGTCTGCAACTGCTGCAGTTGGGTTGTTTGGATAGTTCAAAAACATTAATTTTGATTTTTTTGCAACTTCTTCCGGTATAGCATCAAAATCTGGTAAGAAATTATTTTCTGTTTTTAATGGCATAGAATAAGGTGTTCCACCAGCAAAGATTGTTGCATTTTTGTATACAGGGTATCCTGGGTCAGGTACAAGAGTATAGTCACCATCATCAACAAAAGCAAAGAAAACATGAGCAATAGCTTCTTTTGAACCTATGTTGGCAAGCATTTCTGTATCAGGATTAAGTTCAACGCCAAAACGTTTCTTCATCCAGTCACAAGAAGCTTTTCTGAATGCTGCAGTACCATTGTATGGTGGATAATCATGGTTTTTTGCATTGTCGATAGCTTTGTGCATAGCTTCTACAACTGTTGGTATTGTTGGTGTATCTGGGTCACCAATACCCAATGAAATTATATCGTGACCTTTTGCTTTTGCTTCTGCAATTTTTCTATCAATTTCAGCAAAAAGGTATGGTGGGATTTTGTCCAGTCTTTGAGATTGTCTCATCTTCTTAACTCCTTTATTTTATTTTTTTGAATTATATCATATTTTTTCTATATTGTCCGAGAAAAATTCGTGATAAGGAACAAAGTGACGTGAACGAATTTTTGGAGTGGCGTTTTGTTCACATAGTGAAGACATTTTGCACGAAATCAAAGATTTCGGCAAAAGAAGTCAAAGGTGAGTAATTGCTGGCTGCGTTGAGCCGGCAGCAATTGCGACACTAGA
>JAZSES010000276.1:0-11071 GCA_045531805.1 Candidatus Limenecus sp.
CGTACAAAACGAATACCTTGCATACAACAAAAGACCATCAAAAATTGTATTCCACGGTATAATTGAAAGCACTTCAAAGCCTAAAATGATAGGTAAAAGTGGCACTATAAAAATTCAATTGAATAAAATAACAATAGACAAAATTACATATCCAGTAGAAGCACTAATCTCAAAAATGAACAACAAAAATGTTTATATGGGAACACTATCAGGAGCTCCAAGCTACTGGGGTAATTTAGCTGATGCCGCGAATGCAGGTGTTATACACAGCACAATAAAAGACCCTTGTGGACCTGACGTCTGTAATTTACCAACGTACAAAAAACCATTCTTATTTTTTGGTGCCGCAGCATTACAAGCAGCAGACTTACTCCTTTCGCCAATAGTCGCCCTCGGTAAAAGAGGCAACGACGTAGACATTCCCCTGAATACATACTTCGAAATAAAACTCGACAAAGATTTATACGTTTTAAACATATAAATCAGTACGAGAGGGTACATACACACACTTTGTGCGGCAACACTACAAACTAGTTGTTGCCTTTTTCTTTACGTTCTCTAAATGTCATTTTTATAGGAGTACCAAAAAAACCAAATGCCTCACGCATCTTGTTTTCCAAATAACGCTTATAACTATCCTGAACAAGCTCCTCATCATTAACAAAAAGAATAAATGATGGAGGCGCAGTACGAACTTGTGTAGCATAATAAACACGCAACTTTTTACCACGTTTTGTTGACGGTGGATTCATCGCCATAGCTTCCAAAAGAATTTTGTTCAAAATACTTGTAGAAACTCGTTTTGTACACTGTTCATAAACTTCTCGTGCTTGTTTGTAAATACTAACAAGTCTTTGTTTTGTTTTTGCGCTAATAAAAATCTTAGGTGCAAAATCCAAAAATGGAGCGTCTTGCATAAGTTTTTGCGTATATTTCGCAGTAGGATCAGATTTATCTTTATCCTCAACCAAATCCCATTTATTAACTGCAACAATTAAGCCCTTTCCAGACTCAACAATTGTTTGCGAAATTTTCTTATCTTGGTCAGTCAAACCATCTTTTGCATCAATTACAAGAACGGCAATATCGCAGTCTCGAATTGCTCTAATAGAACGGTCTACTGCAAATTTTTCTACACCCCAATTCACTTTAGATTTTTTTCTTATACCTGCAGTATCAACAAGAATAAACTCTTCTCCATCATATTTAACCTTTGAGTCTATACTATCTCTTGTTGTACCAGAAATATCACTTACAATAACTCTTTCTTCACCTAGCAATGCATTGACTATTGAAGACTTACCAGCATTAGGTTTTCCAACAATTGCAAGCCTAATTAAAGAAGAACTCTCTTCATTCTCATTTTTTTCAAAATCTTCAGTAACCGCATCCAACAAATCACCAACACCGCCAGAACCATGCAGTGCAGAAATTCTATGAGGTTCACCAATTGCCAAAGCATAAAAATCGGAAATCATATTAAAATGCTCTGGTGCATCAATCTTGTTAACTGCCAAGAAAATAGGTTTCTTGCTTCGTCTAAGGACATTCGCGATATCATAATCAACAGGATTTATACCATCTTTGCCGTCGACAATAAAAATAATTTTGTCAGCCTCATCACAAGCAACTTTTGCCTGTGTAAAAATATTGAGCATAATTTCGTCTTCATCACCTGGGATAATACCACCCGTATCAATCAAAGTGAATTCTTTGTGTTGCCATTCAACATCAAAATAAATTCGGTCACGAGTAACTCCTGGTTGGTCATCAACTATCGACTGACGAGAACCAACTATTCTGTTTACAAATGTAGATTTCCCTACATTCGGACGTCCTACTACGGCTACAACGGGTTTTCTGCTCATATTAATTAATTCCTGATATTTTTAATTTACAAATTTTGTCTAAAAAATCTTGTCCAGTCTGACGCATAATCAAGATTAACAAATTTTCCAGACAGACTTATAGTAATATAAAAAAGTCCAAACATCTAATAATTTGCTATAAAGATAACAAATTATTACTATTTTATAATATACCCCTCAGCTTGAATATTCCCATTTCTATATTTCAGAATATAATATTCCTCACTTGTCGCATCAATAGAGGCTTCCATATCAGCTTGTTTCTTTCGTTCTGTTTGGTCAAGAGGTTTCTTTTTTTTATTCTTTCTATATTTTTTTTCTTCTTTTTCTTTTTTCTTAATTTTTTCCTTTTCCTCTTCCTCATTGACCATTTTTTCAACAAGTTTCGCAACAGGAATAGATGCCTTAATTTGATTAGACTGAACAAAATACAATATTTTTCTATTCGGAGACAACACAATTTGATAATGTCCAGGGGGAATGTTATTTCCATCAAAATCTTCAAGGATATAAGGCATATTAAGAATAGGATAATCGCTAGACGGATAGCCATAACGAATATAACCCTTATGCTCGTCTAGAATTCCTGATGGAGTGGACGGATATGGCAATAAATCTTCTGGATTGTTAAGTGCTATTAAATCGCAATTTACTATCATATTTATATTATAAGGTAATTGTTTTATAATTAGAAGAATGAAAGGACATATATTCAAAATACATTCTGATTTTTACTATACAAACACTGAACACGGAGTGTTTGAATGCAAAATACGAGAAATATTAAAAAAACAAAAAGAACAAATTTTTGTGGGTGACTATGTGGAACTTGAACAAATCAATCACGATTCCAAACAAGCCTTTATTTCCAAAGTTTTACCTAGAGAAAATTTTATCCCGCGACCCAAAGTTGCCAATATTACGCAAGTCATAATCGTTTCTGCAATAAAAGAACCAGAGCTAGATTTTGAACAACTCAACAGATATTTGTGTTTTTGTGAATATTACAAACTTCAACCTGTATTATGTTTCAACAAAAACGACCTAGAAGGTGAAGAAGAAATTATCGCAAAAATAAAAGAGATTTACGAACCGCTAAATTATAAAATTTTATTCACATCAGCCCTCGAAGGAAACGGCATTAACGAATTCAAAAATCTTTTAAATTCCCAAACGACTGTACTTTGTGGCTCATCAGGTGTAGGAAAATCATCATTAATAAATGCAGTTAAACCAAACCTGAACCTAAAAACAAAATCAGTAAGTGAAAAAACAGAACGGGGTACACACACGACAAGACACTGCGAAATTATTGAATTGAATAAAGAAACAAATTCAGAAATCGTTGATACCCCAGGATTTAGCCAGCTAAAATTTGATTTTCTCATGCCTGCAGAAGTCACTTATCTTTTCCGTGAATTTATGGATATAAAAAAACGAAACGGTGAATGTAGATTTTCAGACTGTCTACACGAAACAGAAACTGGTTGTATAATCAAAGAAAACAAAGAAAAAATTGCAGACACAAGATATGAAAGTTATTTGCAATTTGTAAAAGAAGCCAAAGAATATAAAAAACAAGTTACATACAGTGGAAAAAAAACTGAAACAAAATCAAAATTTTTACACAATAAGCAAGTCGCAAAAATAAGCAACAAAAAAAGAATCGACTCAAGACGCAAAAGCAACCAAAACATTGATAAGGAATATTAGGAATGAATATAGAAGTAAAAAAACAATTTGATGAATACAAAAAACTTATAGAAGAAAAACTTGATGAATTCATTCCAATTCAATATCCTGAAGAAATTTGGGAATCAATGAGATATTCTGTTTTAGCTGGTGGCAAAAGATTGCGCCCATTACTAACTTTGGAAACTTGCAAAGTTATTTCAGGCTCTTATGAACAAGCTATACCAACTGCATGCGCAATAGAAATGTTACATTCTCAAAGCTTAATACACGACGATTTGCCTTGCATGGACAATGATGACTACAGAAGAGGAAAACCAACCAACCACAAAGTTTTTGGAGAATCTACTGCAGTCTTGGCTGGTGACGCATTGTTGTCATTTGCTCCACAAATTATTATTCAAAAAACACCAATTAATAAAAATGGGGTAACTCAAGAAAAATTATTAAAAGTATTGGAAGAATTTCTTGTAGCAGCTGGTGCTGAAAAACTTATCGCAGGACAAATTGTAGACATTGCATCAGAGGGTAAACAAATCAATGAAGAAACATTGAATTTTATTCACCAAAACAAAACTGGAGCACTATTCAAACTTTCAATGAGAACTGGCGCTATACTCGGTAATGCAAACGAAAAACAGCTCAAAGCAGTAACGAAATATGCAGAAAAAATAGGATTAGCATTCCAAATAATGGACGACATACTTGATGTAACATCAACACTCGAAGAACTTGGGAAAACTCCAGGCAAAGATGAAAAAGACGGAAAAGTTACATATATAAGTTTTTATGGACTAGAAACATCAAAAGCAAAAGTTTCTTCACTTTGCGAGAAAGCTTGTGCTATACTTGAGGAGAATAATATAAAATCAGATGTACTCAAAGCCGTTGCAGAGAGCATCTACGAAAGGATTAGTTAATGTATCAAACTGGAACAGCAATAGAGGTTTTGGGTAACGCTTTCATCGCAGCAGTAATTGCGCAAGTTTTGAAGGTTTTTTATTTTACGTGTGTACAAAAAAAATTCAACTTTAAAGTTTTTACAACAACAGGTGGTATGCCTAGTTCTCACAGCGCTACAGTAATTGCACTTTCTATGACAGTTGGTTACAACATGGGAATGAATTCTATACCTTTTGCAATTGCGCTTGGTTATGCATTTGTTGTTATGTATGATGCAGCTGGAATCAGAAGAGCTGCTGGTAAAATTGCGGCAACAATGAACAGAGTTGTAGAAGAATTTTATGCACACCGTCCGTCTGTAGCAGGTGAAAAACTAAAAGAACTTCTCGGGCATACACCTTTGGAAGTTTTTGTTGGCGCAATTGTTGGTATTATTGTTTCTTATGTAATGCACTTCCATATTTTGCAATAACTTTTAGAAAATTAACTTAAGCAAAAAATTATTACATTATATTCGATAAAAATCTTGGAAATTTTAAATGAGTATCGTTGATTTTGATTTATACAATAATTTCCCATCTGCTGTCTTAATCTTAGACAACACAGGGAAAGTTGTTTTTAAAAATGTTCATTTTATAAAAACTTTTGGTAAAATCAAAAATTTTGAAAAATTCTCAAACTATTTTTCTTTTGATATCTGTGTATTAGACTCAGATGATTTGTTACGCTCTACACCTATACATTTTGCCATCAACTCAAAAGAAAATTTCAGTGCAAACGTAACTTATCAAAAACTAGAACAAATACTATATTTCGAAATAAATGCATTTTTTTATCAAAACTATAAAGTCATTTCATTCAAAAACATTACAGCAGATTTGCGCTACAATGAATCAGAAAAAAAATATTCATTCATTCGGCAACAATATCTAACACTAGTTGAAGAAAACAAAAAATTCGCAACTTTACAACAACAAGCTCAAGTACAAACCGTAAAACTGGGCCTTTTGAATAGAATTTCAAACGTAATTCGTGAATCTATAGACCTCAATAAAATTATAGATTCTGCGTTAAAAGAACTTTCTAGTCTATTTGGAGCAACAAAAGTTTATTACGCGACAGTAAAAAATAATGATTTTTTTATTGAGCATGTTTACCCAGAAACTTACAAGGATATAATTGGTCAAAAAGCCGAATTTTCGGTAGACACCAAAAAGACACTATCTACAAAAAAAATAAAAATCAGTGCTTGTATAAAAGATTTTTTAAACAGTGAATCAACATATCCAGCACAAATTACTAGACTAATAATTCCAGTAACAAAACTACAAGATATGCTCGGAATTCTAATTATTTATACAACACAAAAAAACTTTGACAAAACGCACAATGACGTGTTGTATTCAATTGCGTCTCAGTTGGCTTCAGCTATTTTACAAGGTTCACTTTTTTCTCAAATAAAAAAACAAAACCAAGAACTTGAAAAGACACTGAAAGAACTTAAAGAAACACAATTACAACTAATAAATTCAGAAAAAATGGCGTCATTGGGACAATTGGTTGCAGGAGTAGCACATGAAATAAATACACCTCTAGCCTCAATCAATGCAAACAATGATATACTACAAAAATTATTACAAAAATTTTCAACAACTCAAAATGAAGAAACAACAAAAAAACTTCTAAACAATCTTGAATGCATAAATAATATTGATAAAGAAGCAATAAAAAGAATTAGCAATATCGTCCAAAGCCTGAAAAAATTTGTTCGTTTGGATGAAGCTGAACTACAATTTGCCGATATAAATAAAGAACTCGATTTGACACTTGAATTGATAAAACACGAAACTAAAAACAAAATAAAAATTACTCGCAATTATTCAGATTTACCACCAATTAAATGTTATCCCAATATGCTCAATCAAGTTTTTATGAACCTATTAATAAATGCTTGCCAAAGTATGAAAAACGGTGGTGATATTACAATAACAACTGCAGTAGAAAATAAAAAACTAACCGTAAAAATAAAAGATACTGGTTCAGGTATAGATGAAAAAATTAAAGATAAAATGTTTACAGTTGGCACAACAACAAAAAAAATCGGTATCGGTACAGGACTCGGATTGGCAATTTCAAAAAAAATTGTAGAAAAACATAATGGTAAAATTTCATTCGTATCAGAAAAAGGTATAGGTACAGAGTTTACAATTGAAATACCAACCAACATCTAAAGATTTTTTTTGGTAAAATTAAAACACAGAGGATAAAAGGGATAGAAATATGTTAGATACAATATTGGGAGCATTGGTAGGATTTATTGAACATATAATTACAATTATGGGACCTTGGGGTGTATGCTTATTAATGGCAATTGAATCTTGCAACATTCCACTACCAAGTGAAGCAATACTTCCATTTGCAGGTTATATGGTAACAAAAGGAGTTTTTAATATACATGTAGCATCTTTTGCTGGGGCATTAGGTTGCGTATTAGGCTCAATCCCATCATATTATCTAGGCTATTTTGGAGGGCGTCCGTTTGTAGAAAAATATGGAAAATGGTTCTTAATCAGCAAAAAAGAACTTGAAGACGCAGATAAATGGGTAGAAAAATACGGTGACTGGGCATTTTTCATTTGCAGAATGTTACCAGTAGTTAGAACTTTTATCTCATTCCCAGCGGGTATTCTCAAAGCAAGAAAAAGAATATTTTTTACACTAACTTTTTTAGGCTCACTTGTATGGAGTTATTTACTCGTTTATGTTGGCGTGAAAATGGGAGAAAATATGGAAGCGTTCAAACATATTTGGCACAAATTTGATGTTGCCATAGTTAGCGTATGTTTTGTTTTAGGCGTAGCGTATCTTTACAAACACTTTAAACATTTAAAAGATTAATTGATAATATATACATTGAAAAAGATTTTTACAAAAAAACGAACGAGGAGTTATTATGACAGTTAGTAATTTATATGCAGTAATTCTTGCAGGTGGTTCAGGCACAAGACTTTGGCCACTCAGTAGAGAATTACATCCAAAACAACTTATGAAAGTTGAAGACAATTACACACTGTTTCAATCAGCATTTATCAGATTGGTAAACTGTATTGACGACAAAAATATCCTTGGCGTTACAAATACAAAACTTGAACCTCAGGTCAGAATCCAATTGGAAGAACTCCAAGAAAAATTTTGTCGTAGCTCAAACTATAGACTAATAACAGAGCCAGAATGTAGAGGAACGGCCGGGGCAATTGCTTTATCAGCAAAGTTTATAGAAAAATTACACAAAGATAGAAAAGCCGTTGAAGAACCGATACTAGTGGTTGTAACATCAGATAATTTAATCTCTGATGATAAAGCATTTTACAATGCACTAGAAGAAGCACTAAAATTGGCACAAAATGATTACATAGTTTCTTTTGGAGCAAAAACGAACAGAGCTGATGTTGGTTTAGGTTATATTAAAACTAAAAACAATAAAAAAATTAAAGAAATTTCAGAAGTCGCACTAAAAGCTGATGAATTTATTGAAAAGCCTAACAAAGAAACGACTGAGGAATTTATAAAAAGTGCTAAATATCTTTACAATACAGGCATCTTGGTCTCCAAAACATCTGTATTACTTTCCGAAATAAAAAAACATTCACCTTATATCTATGAAGCAATAAAAAAAGCAAAACTTTCATCACAAGTACCAACAATCGCATTTCAAGATTACAAAGAAATTCCAGAAACTTCTATAGATTACGCTATTTTAGAAAATACAAAAAAACTTGCAGTAATCCCTATGGACTGTGATTGGACAGATGTAGGTTCTTGGGAAGCTGTTTACGAAATCTCTGAAAAAGATGAAAAAGGTAACTGCAAAATGGGGAAAGTTGTTGATTTGGATAGTGAAAATTCGCTAATTTATTCAACATCAAAACTTATTACAACGATAGGTTTAAAAGATACTGTTGTAGTAGAAACAGAAGACGCAATACTTGTTTGTGACAGAAATCGTTCTCAAGAAGTTAAAAATATTGTTTCAGAGTTAAAAGAAAAATACGAAGACGTTGTATATGAAAATAAAACAGTATACAGACCTTGGGGATACTATACTGTATTGAACTCAGGTGAAGGCTTCCTTACAAAATGTATATGCGTAAACCCAGGCGCAAAACTTAGTATTCAACTTCACCACCATAGACAAGAGCATTGGGCAGTAATTGAAGGCAAAGCTCTTGTATTAAAAGGTGAAGACTATTTTGAACTTGAAAAAGGACAAAGTATTGATATTGCAAAAGAAGAAAAACATTCTCTTCAAAACCCATATGAAACACCTCTAAAAATCATTGAAATTCAACAAGGTGATATTCTTGATGAAAATGATATAGTTCGTTTTGAAGATATGTATGGACGTGTTTAAAATAAAAAGACCTCTTAATAAAAGAGGTCTTTTTTATTTATTATCTAATCTAAATATGAACCAAATGCTGAAAATGTTTTGCTCTCAGGTTTCATCATAGAAATTGTTGCCATTTTTATTTTGTCATCAATATTATCTACTTTTTTATTATCAGCCCTTTTGCCATCAAAATATTTTGTAATAGCAATATTCAATTTTGGAATTCCAAAGCCAAGAACAATACCTGAATATAAATAACCTAGAACTTGCGCTGCGTTTTTGTATTTTAATCTTGTCATTGTTTCTTTCGCAAGTTGTTTCATTTCAGCTGTAGCTTCTGGTGATTTAGCCTTTTCAGCCAACAAATTCATCAATTTTCGGAACGGAAGAGCCTTGCCATTTTCGCCAACAGTTTTGATGCCAAATTTATTCAAAGCAGGATACAAAATCTCTTCATGAGTTTTTTCTACTGCATTTTTAATCACATTCCAAGTACCTTTGCCATGGATTGTTTCATTGTAATTTAACAAACCTTTGTTAAACGCTTTTGATGCAAGTTTTGAAACAAAACCACCCAAAATCAACCAGTTTGCAAATCCAAGAGTGTCTTTAATTGTACACTCACGAACTTCATTTTCATCACGAGCTGCCATGATACGGCTCATAATTGTCATACCATAAATGAATTTAAACTGGTCTAAAGTTGGTACTTTACCTTTGTATTGTAATTTTGCAAGTATTTCTTTTGAAGCAGTACCAAATTTTGTGTACAACTGAGCAGGATTTTTCAAGATTGTCGCAATCATTGCAGAACCCAAACCAACACCCAACAAAGCTTTAAAGATTTTAAAGCTTGTAGTTCTGTTTGGTTCACGACCTTCAACACCTACAAATCCATCATTACCAGTTCTTTTCTTAGTCAAATATCGGTTAACAGGTTGTGCCGCAATACCAATACCCACAGGAATTGCCAAACCGGCAGCAACGGTAGCAACTTTTCTATTTTTTACACCGCTTAGGAATTTTTCTAAATCTTGAACTACAGCAGTATTATCATGTTTAGCTTTATCACAAACAGCTTTGAACATTGAATGAGCACTTTCAACAAGTTCTCTCAATGAACCATTTACACCAGTTTCAACAGCGCTACTATTTGCCCCCTGATTCATGATTTTGAATGTAGAACCCGCACCAGTCTGGCCTGTAATAAGCTCAGTTACTTCAGCCATTGCTTTTTTCGAAACTGAATATTTTTCACCAGAACCTGATGACATTATATCAGCAGCTTTATTAATAGTTTCATCTGACAAAGTATGCCATGCTTTACCATTATCAGTGTTCAAACCTTGCAAACTCTTGAAGAATTTTGTCCAGTATGCTTTTTTGTCATAACCACTGGAAACTTCACTCATCTTCACAAAATCTTTAAACGTATCAATTGCGTGTCCATTTAGGAACATCAAATGAGCATTCACGCCATTTGCCTTGTTAAATGCAGCAGAAACAGCATAGCCAGCACCCAAACCAACAATACCTGCCATAGCATGGTTAACAGTACCTGTAGATTCTCTAATACCTGTTTCAATACCAGCATCAACTGAACGTCCTAAATCAACTGCGGTTCTGGGTGTTACCATTGAGAAAAAGTCAACAAAACAAGCCCCGACAGCAGGGTTAGTATTCAAAAAATTCAAGGCTTGTGTACCCAACGCAATCGCAGCATTACCAAAAGAGGGATTTGAATTTTTATTCTGGTTATTCTGCTTTAATTGAGGTTGTTTTTGTAATCTAATGTTTGCTTGTGTAGTGTTACTAAATCGAGAAATCATCTTTCATTCCTGTTTTTTGACTGTAATTTATTATTGTGCTTTTTCCATCATCATCCCAAAAGCTTGGAATGCTCTTTTATTTGTACTCAAATTCAGTGATGGATAGGTGTGGTAACTATTATATTTTTCTTGTAATTCTCTTTGATGTTTTGCATCTGTCTGTTTTCTAACATACCATGGAACAAGAAATCCTAAAAGTACCATAGAGAATCCAAGTGAACTAACTTCACAAAGAGCACGAAGTCTTTTTGCATTAGTACCACCAAGTGGACCTTTTATTGCATTTGCTTCATCAAAGCTTTTTAATTTTGTATCTTTTACCCAATATACAAATTTTTGAAGAGAATTTGCATTTTGTGGAGCTTCTTTCATATAGTTCAACAAAGGTA
>JAZSES010000344.1:0-4788 GCA_045531805.1 Candidatus Limenecus sp.
ACCTACAGTCCAACGCAACAGAGAAAGGACGTAGCATATATAAGGGGAGGTCGCACAGGGTTAAAACTAAGCGATGAAATAATGGGCGAAAACAGTATAACAATCTGGATGACAAGAAGCAATAGCTATACCGGAGTTGACACCCAAACAGGAACAGGCAGCTTAGCCTCAGTAAGTAGAACAATAACATTCACAGACTCCGACGGTAACGGACACGTAACCGTGCAAGAGGCAATAAATCAAATCAACGCGCAAGCAAGCGAAACAAAAGTAAAAGCAGAACTAATAGACGGCCAGTTCCAACTAACCCAAATAGATAACCTAAGCGCATACGACGCAGCGAATTGGAACACCGTCGGAGGAGCAAACACAGCCGAAGAAGGCGATACAATAAACTATACCCTAGCAGGTACAGGCGACTTCGCCTACGTCACAGGCTACGGCTCCTACTATACCCCATCACAAACTAATACCGGCTCCATGTCTAACCAAGCTCGCACCATCTACACAGGCGCTACTACCGTTACAGGCTCTGAAACACTCGCAGCTGGAAGTATAACGTTTACAGGTATGACTGAAGATAATACCAACATCACTCATACAATAAACATCGCAGCAGGCGAAACACTCTCTACCATCCTCAACAGAATTACCGCAGACGGCCTCGGTGTCACTGCAACTATTGAAAATGGAACAGTTACCTTCACAACAAACTACTTCACAGAACTCTCCATCTGTGCTCAAGGCGATTCAGACTTCTTGCGAGTAGCAGGTATTGGAAAGTTGACGATAGCAAATGCAAGCATAACCGGAGCAACAGCAACAGACCTCGGTACTCACTCTCATGGGGTGACGAAGTCCTATGTGAAAAATGATGGTGTAATAGCCAATGGTACGTTTACCCTAAATGGCCAAAGCTTTGATGTAGTAGGCCACGATGTAGCATGGTTGGTTGCACAAATTAATGCATCAACAGTAGGTAGAGCACAACTAGAAGGTGATTTACTCACAATCCAAGTAACAGAGGAAAACGTAGATGCAAGTGCAATACAAGCAACAGGTGATGCAGCACGTGTATTGGGTCTAGCGGATTATTCCACAGCCGATGGAACATCAAACAGTGGTACAGCAACAGACCTCGGCACTCACTCTCATGGGGTGACTTCATCATCATCAATACTTGATGCAGGTGGTATTGCAAATGGTTCATTAACAATTGATGGACAATCATTTGAAGTAATTGGTAAAACTGTATCAGACATAGTAAGTGCAATAAACAGTTCAACAGTAGCAAGAGCTGAATTGAATGGTACAAACCTAATTATCCAAGTTTCTAGAGAAGGGTCAGTTGCATCTGATATATCAGCAACCGGTGACGCAGCACGTGTACTAGGCTTGGCTGATTATTCTACTTCAGAAGGAAGCTATGGTACAGGAACAGCAACTGATTTAGGTTACCACACTCACGGTGTAACTTCTTCAACTGCAATAACAGATGGTCAAATAGCAAATGGTTCTTTGTCGATTAATGGAGTCTCATTTAATGTTGTAGGCTCTACAGCAGCAGATGTAGTTGCAGCTATTAATGGTTCTAGTGTTGCAAGAGCTGAACTAAATGGCACAGCATTGATGATACAAGTAACAGCAGAGAATGTGGGAGCAAGCGCAATATCAGCAACAGGCGACGCAGCTCGTGTACTAGGGCTTGCGGATTACGCTACGTCAGCAGGTTCTTCAAGTGCGGCAAATGGAACAAATCATCAAACCCACGCTCATGGAACAGTTTCTTCATCTGTCATACTCGGTGGTGGTGGTATTAAATCAGGTAGTCTATCTGTAGCTGGTACATCAATATCTGTAATTGGTCTGGATGCAGCAGGCGTTGTTGGTGCAATCAATGCTTCTGGTGTTGCACACGCAGAGTTACAAGGTTCTACATTGTTAATCCAAGGTGTTGCTACAGGTGCATTGTCAGTCTCAGCTAGTGGTGATGCAGCTAGGGTATTGGGCATCGCAGATTATTCAAACAGTGGAGGAACTTCAAGCGCTGGTACATACAACAACCACTGGAACTATACATATGATGTATGGACAGAGAAGACCGATGATTGGGATTTGACACTTGATTACCAAACATATGACACACCAAAATACGAGACCTATCTACAATCAAGAACAGAATATGACTACATGTACCAAACTGAGATTTGGGAAAACAGATCTTGGGGTTGGTCAACGACAAATGACAGCCCGACTGGCGGTCAATACAGAAGCCAAGATGTAGATACATCATATCAATATGGTGCAAAATACTCATACATGTACCAAACTGAGATTTGGACAAGCCGTGATTGGGGTTATCAATTGTCAAATGGTTCTCCAACTGGTGATAAATACAGAAGTACTTGGTATACAACATCATTAGAAAAAAATCCAGTAACCTACACAACTTACTATACATCTTCTATTGTAGATTATGGTACTTGGGTTGAAGAAGGTGAAGTTAATTACACAACTACATCTAAAAAAGTTGGTGAATATGGCGTTATTCAAGGCCAATATTATTCTGCAATTGGTGGTGACGCTGCTTCACAACATGATGCTCAAGTGATTGCCGAAGCAGCAATGGCCGCAGAGTCTGATCGTTTTGATTTATATCAAAATAAAGAAGGTTTTTATGCTAAACAAGTATATGATGGAGAATCTGATAGCAGTGGTGGTGGAAATTCCACAGTTTGGCGGTTTGGTTGGTGGGCAGTCTGGGAAGAAGGCTCTGGTAGTGGTGAAGACACAACTCATACAACATCTACAACTTGGACAACATATATCAAAGACTATGGTGTATCTACAAACACAACCACTTGGTACAAAGGCGGATACGAAGAACGTACCCAAGACTCCGCTTGGGAAGCAAAAGATACTGGATATGATTCTAACCTCACTGTAAACAACACTGCACCAACTGGTTCAAGATACAAAGACCAATCAACGTACTCTCGTGTTATCTACAAAGGCACCTACCAAATTCGTACCCAAGATTCCGCTTGGGCACACTATGATACTGGTTTTAATGACAATAGACTTACCAACAATGCAATGCCAACCCTCGGACAAACAGACAACGATGGAAACACTCGTATCAAAAATGTTAGTACATACTCTCGTACTTGGTACAAAGAAACTTACTGGACAAAAGATAGCTCTCTTTCCTACGATACAGACAAAAAAGATGGTTGGTACGAAAGACCTGAGTTTAAATTCACCAACAACGCTACCACTCAGTACCGTAACGTTCAGTACAAACACGTTATCGACTCCATAACTGCTGGTAGTATTTCTTCTGGTGCATCAAATAGTTCAGCTCTTGGCTCAGCTTTCGTTGGTCAATCAGGTGGTACCATCACAGTATCTTCTTCTAGATATGGTAATATTGGTTCAGTTTCATATGGCGCTGGCGATTCTGCATCATCTATTCTTAGTTCTCTAGGTGCTCTTACAGCTACCGCTAAAGATGGTCAGACTTACAGTATATTTAATTCCATCAGTGCAGGTGGCGCTTCTACTCACGGCTATTTCGGCACAATAACAATGTCAGATAGCGGCAACGCTCTGTCTCTACTTGGTCTTGCTACTAGTGGATATTCTTCATCCGGAGGTACATCTTCTGGAGAAAACAAAGACTTTGACGGTATTACAAAAGGCGTTGCAACTCTTAGTAATTCAACAAGCCTTGGCACAGACGACCTTGCTGGCTTGCAAGGTGGTACTCTATCTGTATATGTTGGCTCTCATTTGGCTGGTACTGTCTCATATACAGCAGGTTCATCTATTAGCAGTATCATTTCTTCTATAAACAATATGTCATATATTTATGATACTGGCGTCGATATTACAACCCCATTTACTGATGGTTTTGGTGCAAATGATGACAAACATTGGGAGAAAAATACTCTAGAAGCAGGTTCAACTGCAGCATATCTTGATGGCAAAAGAGTTAAGTACAAAGCTGAACTCCAAGCTTCATTCTCTGGCGGTAGTATTTCAATAACCGCAGATGTTTATGACTCAGGTTCTATTACAATTTCTGATACTGGCAACTTTACGGCATTAACAGGTCTTAATGGTGGTTCTTGGTCTGATTCTCGTACTGATTCTGAGAACAAAGACTGGAATGGTATTACAAAAACAACTGCTACTGTGACAAACTCAATCGATGTCAAATGTAATGATTTGATTAATCTTCAAGGTGGTACATTAACACTTCAAGTTGGTTCTTCCAAAAATGCTGCTGTTACGATAACCTATGGAGCAGGGTCTACCATCTCAGACATCATTAACTCTATCAACGGCAAAACATATAAATTCTCTACCGGTGTCACTGTAACTACACCATTCAGTGGTGGTACGGCAAAAAATGATGATGACCACTACAAAACCAAAGGTGATGCTACTGGCGTTGTAAACTCAGATAATAAAGTTGAATATACTGGTACTCTTAAAGCAACTTATGATGGCTCTAGAATTACTATCACTGCGGATATTTTTGACAACTCGGCCTCTACCATTGCAATCTCTGATACTGGTAACTTCACAAGTTTAGTTGGCTTGCACGCTGGCTCTTGGTCTAACTCTCGTACTGACCTAAGCAACGTAGACCACAACGGAATCGACAGAAGCCAAGCAACATTAACAGGCTCAACAGACATCAACGTAGAAGACTTCGCAGGACTACAAGGCGGATCTTTCCAAGTCTACGTCGGCTCACACCTCGCTGGTACCGTTACATAT
>JAZSES010000416.1:0-11500 GCA_045531805.1 Candidatus Limenecus sp.
CCGCTTGGCCTCCGACTTGTAAAAAAATGTAAAATGGCATCAGGAACTGAAGGTTCCCCTGGCTATGATGCAGGAAATTATGAAGATTGTTTTACTAAGTTTTCAACAATGAAAAGATTAAATGGTTCTGCAGCTGGTGGACTTTTTACTGAAACATCGAATATGTTTATGACCGCAGATGGTATTTCCTATGCTTATTATCCATATACTACAAATAGTGCTACTTACAATATTGACGCTGAGCTTGGGAAAGGTATCTTTGGTAGATTTGTTGTCGATGTAAATGGCCCTAAAAAACCGAATATTTATGGCTTAGATTTGTATTGCTTTATTGTTGTAAAAGAAAGAGGTATTGTACCTTGTGGTGCTGGTAAGGAAACTTCTTGTAGTCAGACATCATCTGGTACTGGATGTGCGGCCAAGGTTATTAGAAACAAAAAAATTGATTATATAAAATAAGATAAAAAGGTGTAAGATTTAACTTACACCTTTTTTATGTGTTAATATAACTTGTTAATAAAAATCTTTGTACTTGTCTGGGGTATAGTATAGGTATGAAAAAAATACTTTGTTTTGGAGATAGTAATACATTTGGTTTTGTTCCTGGCTCTGGGAAACGCTATGATTGCAAGACCCGTTGGACTGGTGTTCTGCAGAGTTTGTTGGGTGTAGGATATGAAGTAATTGAAGCTGGATGCAATGGTAGAACAGCTTTTGTTGATAGTGGCGATGTTGGGACAACTGGGTTTAGGGCTTTACCTTGTTATTTGAAAGAGGATTTGGATATTGTGATTGTTTCAATCGGCTTGAACGATTTACAAATTTTTTATCAAATTTCTGAACAAGACATAAGATGCGGTATAGAAAAATATATTTTGACAATTAGGAAGTATTCTCCAAAAGCAAATATTATTATTGCTTCACCATCTCATATAAAGACAAGTATTTTGAATAGTTTTTTTGCGACCATGTTTGATGAAGTAGCAATTGAGAAAAGTTCTATATTTGCTTCTATTTATGCAGAATGTGCAAAAATGAATGATTGTTATTTTGTTGATTTGAATAAAGTTACCGATGTTTCAGATATTGATGGTTTACATTATACAGAAGAAGGCCATTTGAAAATAGCTCAGAAATTTTATGAGTTATTAAAAGAATAAGTGCGTAAGGGATATCGATAAAAAATTAGAACTATAAGTCTCTTTCGAAGGTTAATAGTGTGGAGTTTTTGATAAATCTAAGTAGTACCAAAATAGTGTTTTGGTATTGTATAAATTTTGAAAAAAGTGAATTTAGAGTGTTATGTATTGAAATGGTCGGTAATTTCTGTTTACTGTACGCATTTCAGTGTATGTATTTTCTTACGAAAGCATTATGTGTTCGTCTAATTTCAGTAAAAAAATAGCAGTAAGTTGCAGAAATTTATACTTAAGTTGTAGAAACTTCAAACTTTTTAAGAATTAAGTTGTTCTTAATATGTAGTTATTATGTAAGGGTAAGCTAAAGAAATTTAGCAGGGATGACATAGATACAGTAGTTATTGCGATTTGGCAGTTTTCTACTGTTGTTGAGTACAGTCTAGAAATTACAGGTAAAAAGAAGATAAGAAGGATTCTGAAAGATTGGATTTTCTAATCTAGGGAAATGCCGAAAGGAGTATCGTTATGGCAATTATCGTTAATACAAACTTAACTGCGTTGAAAACTCAAGCTAACTTGAATAGAGCAACAAATGGTGTGAGCCAATCTCTTGAAAGAATGTCTACTGGTTTAAAAATAAATAGTGCAAAAGATGACGCAGCTGGTCTTTATGTTGCAACAAAGATTAATACTCAAATTAGAGGTAACAAGGTTGCACAAGATAATATTGCAACAGGTTCAAATTTACTATCTACAGTTGAGGGGGATTTGGATACAATTCTTGGTCACCTTAATCGTATTCGTGATTTGGCAGTACAAGGTGCTAACAGTATATACGATGCAGATGGTATAAATGCTATGAAGTCAGAGGTTACTGCAAGGCTTGCAGAAATTGATAGGGTCGCAAATGCTTCAAATTTTAACGGTCAGAAAATGTTGGCTTCTACAGGTGCAATTACATCGTTGAGATTACAGGTTGGTGCAAATACTGAACTTGAAGCAAACAGAATACAAGTAACAGGAATTTTTGGTGACACAACATCTGCTGCTACTGGATTGAATATTGTTTTGGGTACAAATATGGACTCTGCTACAGCAGCTGCTGCATATATTACTACTATTGATAATGCAATTAAAACAATAAATACTAAGAAGTCCACAATAGGTGCTGTTCAAAACAGACTTGATTCTGCTCAAGAAGCATTGACAACTACAATTGAAAATGCTACGGCTGCAAAATCATCTATTATGGATGCAGATATTGCTGAAGAATCAATGGAATATACAAGACAACAAATATTACAACAGACTTCAACTGCTTTGTTGGCACAAGCAAATCAGTTGCCAGCAATTGCGTTGTCATTGATATCTTAAAAATATTTTAATTATAATAGGTGTTGTTATTTGCCCAAAGCTTTGCTTTGGGCTTTTTCTTTTTAATTGAGTAATTGCAGACTGCGTTGAGCGGATTTTGGGACGGACGTAAGTTCGGTGAGCGAAGATAATGAACCGACAATGCCAGAGGTTGTCCGAGAAAAATTCGTGATAAGGAACAAAGTGACGTGAACGAATTTTTGGAGTGGCGTTTTGAAAAGGTGAGTAATTGCTGGCTGCGTTGAGCCGGCAGCAATTGCGATACTAGATTAGATATATAGGCGAAGCTACCTGAACGAGAAGAAAATCTTGGAAGCTTGTAGCAATTGCGACACTTGATTAGACTAAAAGTAGCCTCTGGACCACTATAAGAATAAGAAATCATAATTATCGAAATTTACTATAAGCTATTTTATATTTTGCCCGTGACTACCCTTTTCTTGAGAGATAGTTCTACCTATTGATTTAATCTTTTTTTCAATTGCTAGTTTGTATTCTTTTGAATCTTCTGTTATCCCTGCTTTGTTAGGGTATATTTCATATTTTTTTCTATATTCAATTGATGTGACATTTGGCATTACTACATTGGCACCACTTTGTAGGGCTATTAATCTTCCATTGGGGGCTAGTGTTTCCATTGCGGTTGTAGCTGGTATATTTATGTCTTTCAGCATAATTCTTGTAAGTGCCATAACTTTTAGCGCAAGATCAAATGAACCATTTTTCTCATCTTTTAATGGTGTTTGTTGATGTGGTAAAAATGGTCCAATACCAATCATGTCAGCACCAAGTTCGTTGAAAAATAAAATGTCATTTGCTAGAGATTCTATTGTTTGTGTTGGTAGTCCGACTAGGCATCCTGTTCCTGTTTCGTAACCTAGTTCTTTTAGGTTTTTTAGACACCTAATTCTGTTTTCAAAACTCATATTGGGATGCATTTTTTCATATAGATTTTTGTCAGTTGTTTCAATTCTCAATAGATAACGGTCTGTCCCACAATCTTTGAATGCTTTGTAGTCATCATAGCTGCGTTCGCCGATACTGAGTGTTAATGCGATGTCGTGTTTTTTTATCTCTGTTATAATTTTGCACATTGCTTTTCTGTCAAAAAAGTTATCTTCGCCAGACTGTAAAACTATTGTTTTATAGCCTAAATCTATTGCTTGTTTTGCATTTTGGATTATTTCTTCTTCAGTTAATCTGTATCGTTCTATATGCTTGTTTTCACAACGAATACCACAATATTTGCAAAAACACTTACAGTGGTTAGAAAATTCAATTAATGCTCTTAGGTGAATATCATCCCCTACGTATTCTTGTCTTGTTTTGTCTGCTAGAGTGTAGATGCTTTGATTTTGTGTATTGTCGCTTAAAATGTTTATTAGTTCTTCTTTTGAAAACACGCATTAATCTCCGTTTGTTTATATAAGAATATAATTATATTATAATTCGATAAATTCTTAATTTAAAATAATACAGAAATATAATTATTAGAAACGTAGTTTTATTGTCAATTATTAGTGATTTTGGTAGTGGTTTTTTATAATATTATCTATTTCGTTTGCGACTCTGTGTATTAATTCTTCCCAGTCGTTTTGTCTTTGTACTTGCATTGGTTTTATTGAATCATACCAAACGCATTTTCCTTCTTCCGTACCATACCAACGATATTCTCTACATTTGTTGTATAACCCTAAGGTCGGTATACCAAGAGCGCCAGCCAAGTTTAGTATAACATTATCTGTTGAAATGATTAAATCCATACCTTTCATTGCTGTTGCTGTATCAGCAAAGGTTCTTAGTACTTCATTGAAACATTTGATATTGAGATTTTTGTCAATTTTTTTGAAATATTCTTCGTTTAATCCTTTTTTTAGACAGTAAAATTGAACATTAGGATTATTTGCGAGTATAGGCAAATATTTCCAGTCTATGTCTCTTTGTTCACTTTTTGCTGACAAGTTTCCTTCAAAACATATCCCAATTTTGAATTTGCTTGTATTTAAATATTCATTTGCAAATACTTTTACTCTTTGTGGAGATATATTTAGATAACCGCTTTTGAATGGTATTGTTTCAGGGGTTAACTTCACAACTCTAGGCGTACTTATTAGCGGTATATGGCAATCGAATTTTAGTTGTTCCAGTGGTTTTGATAAAGGATATATAGTGAAAGGCAGTTTACTTTCTTTGAATAAATCGTATAATTCATCTTGCACTCTAACAATTACATTTTTTGCATATTTTTTGATTTCTTCAACAAAACGAATATACATGATTACGTCACCAAAACCTTGCTCACAGTGTACAAGTAAGGTGTCTTTTTGTATATTAGATATGCCATTCCAAAGTTTTGCTTGTATTTTAGGGTAGTATGTTGGGTCAGTTTCTTTTTGGAAACGATGATCCAAATATGCCCAACCTGTTTTAAAATTACCTATAAAAATTTGGTAAGCTGCATAATCGTAGTATGCATCGTGATTAAAGTCTTTTCCGTATAGTTCGTACAATCTGTTATAGATTCTAGTTGCATTTTTAATATCACCTTCTTTTAGGTAGGTTAAATGCATGTTTCTTAGCAGATGTTTGCTGTTAGGTGCGTACTTTAAGCCTTCTGAAAAATAGTAATGTTGATTATCAAAATTTGAACCATTAACGTCAATTGTTGACGCATAGATATTTCCTATCATATTGTATAGCTGTGCATCTTTTGGCATTTTTTTTAATGATTTTAGGAAATGTTCTAGAGCTGTTTGGGCGTATTTTTCTTTGTCTGTAGCATAATACATTTCGCCCAAGTATATGTCTAGTGCTGGGTCTTCAGGTTCTTTTTTTGAATAGATTTTTATTAGTTCAAGTGCAAGTTCCATTTGTTTTAATTCTCTAAAACAGAATGCTGCGTGCTTGTAAACAGCACTATCTGTTGTTCCGTACTCAATTAAGTATTTACAACAAGTTGCACATAATCTCCATTTTTTTTCAGCATATAAATTAGGGGCAATTAATGCTAAATGTTCTTTGAATGTTTTTATTAACTCGTTTTTTTCTTCTATATATTTTTGGTTGTCTGTGTTTTGTTCGATACAATCCTGTAGGGTTTTTAGGTAGTTTTCAATATGCCTTAATCCCGTTTCAAACTCGCCCTCTCTAAGAGCAGCAAAGCCTAATGATTTATCAAATTTATTTGCAAGTGAAGTCAACATATAACAATTCTAGTCTGAATGTTTTGAATTTTAATCATCTGTTTTTATTATTTGTAAGATTATTGATGTCTAAGTGCATATTTTTTTTAAAGTTGGGTATTAATTTAATATAAACGTACGATTAAAATATACAACTCCTAATTTAAACTGTAATTAAGGAGAAACAGACATGTCTATATCATTTTCAGGTGTAGGGTCAGGTTTACCGATTAGTGACTGGATTGAAGCTTTAGTTGAAGTTGAACAGTCCAAGATTGATACCCTCGCCGCTAAACAGAAAACTTTAAATCAAAAGTCATCAACCTTAAATACATTAAGGTCCACGTATAGTGCGGTAAATACTGCATCATTAAAGTTTACTGATGCATTGCACGGTTCAGCTGCGGATATATTTTCCAAAGTTTCTGTTACCGCATCAGATGCCAGTATTGTTACTGCTTCTGTAACACAAGCTGCGACTCCTTCTGTAGTAAAATTGGAAGTAGAACAGTTGGCAACAGCAACAGTTCGTAAAAGTTATGGCGCTGACCAATTGGCGGCTGATATTTTTACAGATACGTCTAAAAAACTTTCTGAAATTGGTGATGTAAAAACTGGTAGTTTTAAGATAAATAATGCTATTATCAACGTTACACCAGATATGACAGTTGATACTCTTGTTTATACTATAAATAACTCGACATCTGCAGGAGTTAAGGCTCACGTTGAAGATGGACAGTTGTTTTTAACAAGTGTAAAAGAAGGTACTGATGCCATTGTTGTAGAAGAGATTAATTCAAACTTTGTAAACTTGGCGGGTTTGCACGATGATAATTACCAAACTTTGGGAACAAATGCTAAGTTTAAAATAAATGGCGTTGAAAAAGAGGCAAATACAAATAAGTTAACTAGTGACCACACTGGTATTCTGGGCTTGTCTTTAGAGATTATGTCTACAACTGACGGTATTGAGCCAATAAATATCACAGTGTCAAGAAATGCTGATGCTGAAGGTGTATTGTCAGCATTGCAAACTTTCGTGACTAATTTTAATAAAGCTATTACTGATACAGATAAAGCTACAGGTGAAACTGGTGATTTACATTCTGAAAATTCACTGGTAAATATTAGAAACCGTTTAAGAACGATGGTTACATCTACTGTTTCAACTACAGGTGTATATAAAAGTTTGTCAGATATAGGCATAACTTCTGGGGCACCTGGTATGGACGTTTCTGCTGATACTACATCTTTGGTTATCGATGAAAATAAATTTTATGAAGCATTTTCCGCTAATCCTGCAGCAGTAAAAGCGTTACTTATCGGAGATAGTACAGCTGCAACTGGTTCTCCAGCTCGTGTTGGGTTGATGCAACAGCTTCAAGATGGTTTGGATACTGCGCTAGATTATTCTAACGGGTATTTTTCAGCTAGAACAACTTCTTTAACTAGTGAAATTAATAGCTTATCTAATAAGATTGCTAAAAAGGAAGACGCTCTAGAAGCGTACCAGTTGAGATTGACAAACCAATTTAATTATATGGACCAGATGATTTCAGAATTGAATACTCAATTTTCACAAATGCAACAGCAATTAGCTTCTATTGGTGTTAGTGTTGGTGAATAATCATAATGTTTTTAAATAATTAAGGCGACATTCGTGTCGCCTTTTATTTTTATGTTGTACAATTAATGTTGTACATTTGTAATTAATGAAATGAGTTATCATCTTGAAGAACAGTGCAAACTTTGGATATATGAGTTAGCGATAGTTCAAAGACTTGTGATATTATTAGATTGGCAGAAAATTTGGTGATAAGGAACAAAGTGGCGTGAACGAATTTTTGACAAAGTGAACCATTGAGGCGCAGACGAAATGAGTGAACCTGTCTGCAGAGCTGAGTGACGTTTAGTTCACATAGTGAAGTCATTTTGCACGAAATCAAAGATTTCGGCAAAAGAAGTCAAAGGTGAGTAATTTCGACACTAGATTAGGTTTAATTGGGGATATAATGACTGACTATAAAGAATATTTGGATAACGGTATTTTTGATATACAAAATAGTAGGTTTTTAGATGGTATAGAGAAAATTAATAAATCACTTGATTTAAAAGATGATTGGGAAATACCATATTTTTACAGAGCAGTGGCATATCATTCTTTGGAACAATATGATAATGCAATGTTGGATTATACAAAATCGATTCAACTAAATCCTAATATGACTGATGCTTATTATAACCGTGCAAAAATTATATTGACAAGAAAAGATATAAATAATCCAGATATAAGCGCTGCTGTCAACGATTTAGAAAAATCATTAGAATTGGATGATAACTTTTTAGAAGCAATGTATGCTATTGCTGCAGCCCATAAGAAGCTTGGTAATTATGAATTGGCTGTTGAATATTTGGATAAATTGCTTAGTATTGAGCCTGATGCTGTACAAGCAAGGGCTTTGAAAAAGTTATTGTTGCAAAAATATTTGTAGTAATTTAAATAGATTATTATAATTTTGTTGGATGGGATTTTGTATGAAGATATTTTATAGATGTTTATTGTTACTAGTTGTATTCTGTGCTGTTATAGTTTTGAGCGGGTGTACTGCTGTGAATTTTCGTCAAGAGTATGACAAAGGGGTTCGTTATTATAATGAAAAAAACTATACTGAGGCAATTATTTCATTTAATAAAGCTTTGAATTACAAACCAGATTCTTATAGCGCATTGTGTTTATTGGGGGCTAGTTACGCATATAAAAAAGATTACAAAATGGCAGAAACTACTTTTCTTGATGCAACAAAGCTGTTTCCTGATTTTTGGAATGCTTATGTTTTTCTTGGTGAATTAAAACATCGACAAAGAGACTATATTCGAGCAATTGAATATTATGAGATTGCAGTTACTTTAGAATCTATGGGTGGTAAAGAAAAAACTTATTACAAAAAATTAATTTCAGAACTAAAAAATGAACAGGCTACTCTAGAATTAAAACAACTAAATAACAAAAGAATTGTTTCTGCAAAAGGCGGGGATGCTAAATTAAGTTCAGAAGATGTGATTTCTAATGATGTATCTAAAAAACAAACTGGTGACATAATACTTGAGCTGGATAAAAACAAATGGGAAAAAGCTTTATCTCATTATGATGAAAAAGTTAAAGTTATTCAGTATGGGCTAAAAGGTGAAGATGTTAAAAATGAAAAATGGACACAGCTTGCAATTACACAGTATTTTGTTTTAACTGATAACTTTAACACAACTTTAGACACTTATTTTAAAAACCATGTTGGTGCAATTGAGGCAATATCAAAAAATGCTGGTAAGTCTTTTGAGAAAAAAATTATTACTCAGAACAATCATGAGATTTATTATGAGTGGAGTTTTGATGCAAGTGCAGAAGAAGAGATTTCTCGCATAATTTATACATTGCAAGGAATTTATCATATTCATTTTGCTAAAAAGGGTAAATTTACTCCAGAAGAAAAAGAACTTTATATGAAGCTGTTGAAGTCTGCAATTCTCGAATAAGGCTATCAAAGCTGAGCTTTTGTGTTGTAGATGAAATAAATAAAGTTATCTGTGTAATGAAGTTGTCCGAGAAAAATTCGTGATAAGGAACAAAGTGACGTGAACGAATTTTTGGAGTGGCGTTTTGAAAAGGTGAGTAATTGCTGGCTGCGTTGAGCCGGCAGCAATTGCGATACTAGATTAGATGGCTTATGTATTGTAATCCCTAGGTATAAAGATATAAAAAAAAGCCGTCCTTTTAGGCCGGCTACTAGACTTGGGGAGGAGGTTTGTTGACCTTTCGGTCTAACAATATAGTTATCGACATTTCTCGAAAAAACTTTAGGAATATCATCTATTTGGTTTACAAAAATTTACACTTAATCTTGAAGCACTTGTCTCTATTGGTTTTTGCTTTAGTGTCTTTATATTGTCCGAGAAAAATTCGTGATAAGGAATAAAGTGGCGTGAACGAATTTTTGACAAAGTGAACCATTGAGTCACAGACGAAATGAGTGAACCTGTCTGCAGAGCTGAGTGGCGTTTTGAAAAGGTGAGTAATTGCTGGCTGCGTTGAGCCGGCAGCAATTGCGACACTAGATTAGATTGTTAATGTGTATTTTTATTTTAGTTTTATAATATAAGTAATGGATTTAATGAAAAAGAGTTGTATATTTATTTCAATATTGTTCGCAATGGTCTTGCCTGCAGGAGCTGTGTCATTGGATGTTGTAAATCTAGATGTTTCATCACTAACTTTCAGTGAAAATGTTTTGGTAAATACATTTGGTGATAATAGTCAGTTGATCGCAACTCTTGATAATCCAGAACAACCAGAAGGCCTTTTTATACAAGCTCCAAAAGGTATTAACGAGAACTCAACTTTTGATACGACAAGCTCTCCTCAACCGAAAACGAAACTTTTTAGCTCTTTGTCAAAAACGGCAAAAGATGTTTATAACTTACAGATTGAGCAAACTGTCACACCTGTACCATTACTAAAAGACAAATTGACTTTTGATATAGAGAAAGGTCCGTTGGAGAGTTTGCATTTGTGGTCTGCTTATCAGATGAATTTTTCTACTTTAATTCCAGAAAAAAAAGATACAGATTCCAAGTTTGATTTAGGTGTTATTAATATTTTGATAGATGGTAAGTTTAAAGGAGGCAAAGAAGGTTTTCGTATAATGCTAGACCCAACGCACCGTCATAGCCACCCAAACTTTATGCAACCTTTTTTTCAGGATTTTTATGTTGAATCAAATAGAATACCTCACACGAATATTCTTGTTGGTAATTCACGCCCAGGAGTTGGTGTAGAGGGAGCACAATCACCTTATAATTTACCATTTATTAATCGTTCTCAAATTTCTCGTAACCTTGCCAATGCAAGAAAATTTGGTGTTAGAGTCAGAGGTGATTATTCTTTTCTAGATTACGATACTGGATTTTATAGTTCTTGTACGAATTTTACTGATTTTTTCCCTGGATATGAGTATGATGGTTGGGTGAATATAAAACCATTGGGAAAAACTGACGGACGCTATGGAAAATTGGTTACTGGCACAGGGCTACAGTCTGGAGAAAAACACGGCACCAGCTATTACCTTACAGGTGGTTATGTTGGATATGAATATAAAAAAGCGTGGACTAAGTTTGAATATGCTCGAGCAAATGGCTCAAAGGGTGGTAGTGGACTTACAAATAAACATTCTCAAGGTTTGTTTTGGACAATTGGTTATCATTTGACTAAAAAGCTTGAAGTTTTAGCAAGATACGACCAATTTGACCCAGATAGAGATGTAAAAAATAACAACCAAAAAGAATACACTTTAGGCGCAAATTATTACCTGAAAGGACAAGCCCTAAAACTTATTTTTAATTACATATATTGCCAAAATGATAATAGAGTTGATTCGCACAAGCTTATGGTAGGCACCCAAATAATTCTTTAGGGCTTTTCGTTAATATCTTTTAATCTATGCAGAAATTTTGATTTTTTTGTACTATTATGTACTTACTATTATGGATTTAGTGTATGAAACATTTTACAAGATGTTTTGAAGGTAATAAGGAGTCAATATGTTTCAAGTGTATACACAGAAAAAAGGTTCTGAATTGACAAAAACTTTGGTAAAGGAGTTTAAAGATTTAGAAGAAGCTTTTGATTGTGCTGAAAAAGCTATAGAAGGGAAAGAAGATTTAAAATATATAATTGAAGAAACAACTGGTCATTTTAATAGCTATGGCGAATTGTTAGTTGATGTAGTTGCAGAAAGCAATTAAAGTTTAAAG
>JAZSES010000391.1:0-1870 GCA_045531805.1 Candidatus Limenecus sp.
ACACACAAAAACTTCGTTTTTGCTTTGACCTCTCAACAAACGTGACATTTAGTCACCTTTGTTTCGGCAGAGTCTCTATTCAAAACTTGCCACAGGCAACTTTTGAACAGAGTTCTTCTTATCACGAATTTTTCTCGGACATTATTTCTTGGGAACAACATACTCAACAGCAGATTTTGAGCGAGCTGCAAGTGCATATGCCTTAAACACATCATTCATTGTTACACCTTCTGGCAATATACAACGATGAGTCTCACCTGAACTGGTTTTAATATAGCAAAAATCCACATTCGTCGTATTATTTGTTAGCGGTTCCATTGATTCAATATAATCAGTATTCATAGCATCGTTTTTGGTAAAAACCATCAAACCTTTGAAATTAATATTCTGTTGCGCTTTTCCAATATTCACTTACATTTTTCCTTTCACTTTATATTATTTTTATTACAACAAATAAATTTAAAAACTAAAAAACTTATTTAATATTTTTTTCAAAAAGCCTTCATTACTTGAATGAAACTGTTTATAAATCTGCGTCATTCTACGTTCTTTGTATGCCATAACTTTATCAAGCTCTTCATTACGTTTTTCTTCGGAGTTAGGATACAATGCCCAAATTGATTCTATTTTATAAAAAACTTCGTCATTTAGTTTTTCTATTTCTTTTTGAAATTGAGTTTTAGGCTCATATTCATTACCACCAAATTCACTTTCACCAAAGGAAACTTTTGATGCTTTATTAATCAAAACAGGTGCTTTTGCATAATTAACTTGAGTAATTTTCATGAGAATCCCTTTCTTTATGAAAGGGATAAAAGATAAAAATATATTTTTTTGCTAGTAAAAATAAAAAAATTTAAAAAAATAAACACAAAAAAGGTGAGTTGCCCCACCTTTTTAGCTAATCAAGTATCATATTGTAGTGCTTATAGACCACATCTACCGTACTCGTCACAACCACGTTCTTCAAGCCTATCACAATGATGCATAGTCAATGCAGCAATGATTGAAGAAATACCAACTAGAGAATAAACTATTCTTGTCATCAGTGTCATATCACCAAAAATTGCAGCTACTAGGTCAAACCCAAAGAAACCAATAAGCCCCCAGTTAAGAGCACCAATCAATACTAATGCATATGCGGTGTATCTTAGAAAATTCATAAAAAGCCTCCTTTTCAATAATTCCATTTTGCCAACAACAAATATACTTATAGCTTTGATGTTAACTCACTTTTCCAAGACCGTCTTTGAATATTTTATTTTTATCAATAAATTCTGCTAGACGCCCTATTTCATAATTACATATCTGAAATTTATTTAATCCCCAAAGATACTTAATACTTTTTAACTATTTTTGATAGAAAACCTAGAATCATGTTAAAATGAGACTTCGACCCACCTATTGAAATGAAAGTAAGCATAATGAACATTCAAAAATTAAAAGCTGCAACTTACGCAATATATAAAAAAGCTTTGGGACAAGAATTATTAAAAAACCCTAAAGGTACTTCTGGAACCGTCGTAAAAACAATGGAGTATTTTGAGTTTATAGACGACAAAACCTTAGATATTAGTAAAAATTACATTGTAACTACAAGAAATTTTTCAAAAAACAAAACATCAAAAACAAAAGAAATGCTATTCATTGAAGACTACGCATTTTGGAATGACAAAGCAAAAAAAATTGACAGAAAAAAACATTCAAATTATGTAAAAACTTCAAATAAAAAGTTTTTTGAAATAGAAAAAGGTCAAATTCCATATGAAGAACTAGAAAAAAGAGATACATCCATATACGAAAAAATTGTAGCTCGAAAAAAAGAAGTTTACTTTGATTTTTCTACTGCTTTTTTGGGTTACGCAAGCCC
>JAZSES010000175.1:0-17118 GCA_045531805.1 Candidatus Limenecus sp.
CTTTGTTTACGAACAATATCTGTTGCGTCTTGATTAAATTGCTCTTTATATTGATCGTAGGTTGGATAAGAACCTTCAGGCTCTCCCTCCCATAATTCAGCGTATTCTTTTTCATCTAACATTGTAACTTTTGGATTATAATGACCATCTTCATATGAGGTACCCTTCATATCAATAATGCCATCATCCAAATCAATCAACATACCAGCGGTCTCATGATTTTCATAAGTTCCATCGGCATTTTTGACTCTTTGTGCTTGATAAGAAGCACTTGAAATAGTGCCGCTTTCACCATCAAAATTAATTCGACCTCGACCAGCCTTACCTAAAAATGCCTTGCCATCAATGCCAAAGTGAAAACTCTGAGCACCATTATGGAAACCATAAATACCTAAGCCAGAAGCATTATCAGTGTCAAAATTGGCTCCTCGCTCAATATCACCCATTAATACGCCTTCGAATTGATTATCAATATTTTTGCGGCCCGCACCTACCATTGTAGATAGAATTGTTCCATTTGCTTCATTAATTTCAAATTCACCATTCCACTCATTTAAAGTAGAAGAAGCATAATTATTTTGAGTAATAATAATTGGCTAAGTCCAAACTATGTTTTTACCAATTTTACATACTGCAACAGGTACAATAAATGTTTCTTTACCATCTTCATCATATAAGGCACAATACATTGGAGCTGGCGTTAGAGTATTATCTGCATTAAGCTTTGGCATATAGGAGGTTAATTCTTTATATGTCTTCTTACTATCTTCAGTATTGCCCTCTGTCAATTGAGAACCATTTGCTTTAAAATAAGCTAATTCCCAAGTACAATCTTCAACTTCTTTGTCGCCTTTATCAAGAGTATGTTGATATAATCTATATGGCTCATCAGTTAAACGACTCACTATACCCTAATTATCATACACGATTGTAGTTGGTCCAGAAATATAATATTCAGCTTCAACAGCAGAAGAATAAGACACAGGATAAAAAGTTTTTAGCCTAATCTATCTCAGTTCACCATTACTTAATTTTTCATTAAACATTATCGATGCATTTAATACTCCCATATAAGGAATATTAGTAGTTCCAAAAGTTGGATTAGGAATTGTAATAGTATAGGTAGTTTTTTCTTCTCCTACTGGAGTTAAAGTTAAACCACTATTTTGTAAAGCTGCATTATGCGTTCTCCAACTTAATTGCAAATTATATGTTTCAATGACTGGAGTATCTTCTTCATCATCAACTTCACCACCAATAGAATTGGGAACAACTACAGATGCTTCATTTAAAGGAATTAATTTATTATCAGCATCACGTAAACTCAATTCCAAAGTTAAATCTGGATTTGGATTCGTGTCACTATGTGGAAAAGTTGAAATTTGAGTTGTATTTGGAACCATTACTAAAGTATATTTAGTGCCATTAGTTCCAAAAGTACTAAATGTAAAGGGAATTTCACCCGTAGTAATTTTTGTTTCTTTACCTTTCTTAATATGAGCTTCCACCAAAATAGTATTATTTTTTGCGGCTGCCTCATAATAAGGTTTAATTTTATAGAAGAAATATTGATCTGACTCATCAATGATAATATTGTCTTCAGTAATGGCATTACCAGTTGCATCATAAATAACGTTTCCTTCGCTATCTTTTACCTCAGTTGGAGTATTTTTATATCCAATTGTTTTTGAGAAGTATACGTATCCATTTTTACTATGTTCGGTTTTGCCAGTATTGCCATCTTCGTCTTTTTCAACATCATCTGTTGAGAAACCTTGGTCAATTAAATATTTTCTATTATAAGTTAACATTGTTGAATTAATTGGAATATACCAAAAAATATCTGCATCAGCCAATGCCTCATCGCCGCATAAAACACCTTCATAATAGCATTTCAATTGACGAATACGACTTTCATCTGCAATATTAACTAAATCATTCGCTTGAGTATAAGCTTGATAATGGTCTTGTGAATAAGTATCATGCTCAATACGTAAAATGTCTGCTGCATCAACCGCAAACTAAGGAGGAATTTCACTGGCTTGCAGGTTGGTAAATGTCAATGTATTACTTTTACACATTTCATGATTATAGAATAACACTACTTGATATTTTTCGACTTCAGTAGTAGGTTCCATTCTACGATATAAAAGCAATTCAGTTGGGGAACTTGCTTTTAAATATTGAACGCCGTCAATTACATCTCCAGCTTCTGGTAATCCAAAATTGCGGATTGACTTTGCAGAACTATCAACTTGCACTCTCTCCCAGTTCTCTCCTAAAAACTGCCCAAACTGATACTCATCATTATTTTTATTGCATGCAGCTACATATTCAGCATAAGAAGAATGTTTCTTCTACTCGCCAGATAATGCGCTCCACTCTTCATTGGTTAATGGTACAATGTATTGCAAGTTATATTTTTCATTATATCTATACCAATAGATGCAATATCTATTTGCAAAAGTTGCAAAATATTCCTCATCTTTTACATAAGAGGGAAAATCGTCTGTGCGACTATTAAATTCTTGCAACCAGACATAATCTTCTTTTTCTTGACCATATACTTTAGATTTATGAATAACATTACTTAAGTCCAACTTAATTGTATTCATTACAATTTTTGCTCGATTGTAATAATTACTATATACGGTCCGATATCCAGACATTGCCTAGCCTACTTCTGTCTGAGTCCTCATAGTAGTAAAAAATGTCTCTAACTAAGTTAAAACACCCTCAACACTATTCTTAAACTCTGTATAATAGTCACTAAAAGTAATTTTATTCCAAGCTTCATTGCGCTCAGTCTCATTCTTATATTTATCGTTCTGCAAGTTGTAACCATGTTGCAAAACATCATAATATAAAGCTGCTAATTTCTCAACGGCAGTTTCAGCTTTAGTTCTAGCATCACTTAATAGAGCTGGATTGTCTGTATCTTTACCCTTCTCTTTCCAAGCGCTAATAAATTTATTAAGCTCAGTTTGAAGCGTTTGCCATCCGGTTAACTATCTAGCAAGAGCCTGTAATTCTGTACTTAAATCTGTTGTTAAGGCTTTGTATACGCTTTGCATATAAGGTTCAGAATCTTCAATATTTGCGGCAAGTGTTAAACTTAACTCATCATTGGCAATCGTACCCTTATTAGCATTGCGAGTTAATCGTGTATCTGCATAACTAGCTTTTAAATATTGAATTTCATCATAGTCAGAATCATCAATACCATCACTAAAACCAACATATCCGTCCAACTCATCTTTATTATACCACACTAAACCCAAATATTTATTATTTGTTTCATCACCATTACCATCACAGTATTTATAGGTAGTAGAACCGGTGGTATAAATTTTTAAAGTATTATCTTCAATTTCAGTTAAATTACTACCAAATCCTACGGAGATATTTTTAAAATAAATAGGAAATTGTGTTCCAGTGTTAAAAAGGATATTACCATCTGCATCATAAAATAGATTATCGATGGTATTATTTTCATCATCATATTTAACACCTTGATAAACTGAAAGAATAATCTCTGTTACAATGCCTTGTGAAGCGATTGTAAATTGTTTTTCTTGTCTAGAATCAATTACAAACTAATATGGGTTACCAATCATTTCACTACTATCAAAAGTAATGAATTTCATAATACGTTCAGTACTATTTACTTCTGGTTGGATATATAATTCTAATTTTAAACCATATCCACCTGCGCTCAATGCACCTAGACTAGTTTGAAAATCACCAGATAAAGTAATTACATTATATACACCATTTGCCTGTAAAATATATTCAGAGCTATCTTTGGTAATTTGTTTGCCCCAAATTCGCTTATAAGTTTCAGAGCCATTAGCATATAAAGTAAAGTTCTTATTGCTATTTAATTCTGCTGTTGATTTTGAATAATCAGTGGCAAAAACATTACCAAGAGGAGGAATATAGGTTACAGCTTTTTCAACTCCATTATTAGTATATAAACCAACAATGAATTTTTTCTAACTCCAGTCACCATTCATAATAGTGACTCGAACCTAATCTCCAGTCTTATAATTCATATCATTAACATAGGCATCAAAACGAATGGTGCCATCTGTTACAACATAATGACCACGCTCTTTATCACTATCGTCAGTAATAGTAGCAATTACAGTTGTATCATAAGATAAATCTGCTAATCTCTACTCTACTATGACATCAATTGAATTAAAAAATTCTTCAATATTAAATGACATATAGCTAGTATCTCCTTTCTCTCCTTATTCTATTATACTATAAAAATTTAGAAAAGTCAATTTTTTTATTTGGTCCAAATAGAAAAAGGGTGGGCTATTAAAATAACCCACCCTAAAATTTATTTACGATTAGCGTATTGAGAAGCTTTATTAATCAAATTATTAAATGCTTCTTCGATTTCATTTCTGTCCTGAACTCCTGGGAAGGAAGCTTCAATATGAACAGATTGCTCAATAGTTTGAGCAGAATTATGATTAAATCCAGGAGAAGATAAAATTCCTCCAAGCTGAGAACTAGCAGATTGCAAATCAATAATTTGCAAAATACGCTCCATAACTTCCATAGAAGCTAAGAAGTTTTCAGTATCACCAGCATTTAACACTAATTCTTTTTGATGCAAGAAAGCTAACTTTCCATAAGAACCAGCCCAGTCACCAGTGTAACCACCAGTAGCAAGACCATATTTCTAATGTAAAATATCAGCATTTAATTTACCGCCATCATTAGTCCAGCCGATCCAGTAATCTCCCTTATAGCCACCATTACGGCCATATGCTTTATCAAAAGCTTTTTGCATTGCCTTTTGTTCTGGTGAACCATATGCATAAGTTTTTCCAGAAGAGTCTTTCCAGATACGAGATGCACCATTACCAGTGAAAGACAAAGTGCCCGTTTGATAAGTAACACCACCAGTTTCACCATCAATACCTCCACCAGTATCTTCTTCGACAGCTCCACCAGTTTCACCCTCAGTACCTCCACCAGTATCACCATCGGTACCTCCGCTAGTATCTCCTTCGGTGTCTCCACCAGTTCCACCACTGGTATCTCCACCAGTGTTCCAGTCATTGGTTTGACTATTATTGATTCTATTAATCATATCAGTATAATACTCAATAGTGTCTTTAATAGTGTCACGCATCTTAGCATAAGCGCCAGTCAAATTTTGAACACTATCTAACTCTTTATCAAGAGCAGGAATAACTTCTTCAGTAGTCTTCTTAGCTAGTGCAGCACTCTTATCAGTAACGTCTTGTACGGTCTTTCCTACTTCTTCAACACTATTTCCAATTAAATCAGCAATGCCACCTTCACCAGTCACTGCAGTTTGCCATTTGGTAAAAGCTGCAATCGCCTTATCGGTGTAATCATCTACTGCTTGCTTCCATTGATCAGTATCATAAATCATTGAAGAGAAATCTGTAGACCAAGCATCAGCTACAACTCTACTATCAGTAGAAACAGCAACAGAATATAGAGAACTATAATCTTGCAATTTCTGATAATAATAAGCTTTAGCTTCTTCCATAGCCTGTTGATACTCAGCTTCACTTTCATATTCACGATTCAAATGTTTTTGCTGAATATCAGCTAAAGTATCATACATTTCTTGCATGGTTTGCTGATATTTTTGAGCATAATCATTTGCACCCTCAAGTCCCTTGTTATACAAGTTATTTTGAGCGTCTTCAAGTTGTTGCTGAGCTTCAGTTAATTTATTACTATCTGCAGTATAAACATATCCAAAATTACCTTCAGAGTCACGTTGTAAACGAACAGTAGATTTTGAATCTTGAGCTTCTTGCAAAGCGATTTCTGCAAGTAATAAATCATACTTTGCCTATTGGATTTCTAATTCATACTGGCTTAATTTAGATTGATTCTATAATTGCTCTGTTTCATTAATGTATGCTTTTAATTTTTTCTTCGCAACTGCATTTGTAGTCTTGTCAATCTCTTGTTGTGCAGTACGCATCAATTTATTAGTTTCATAAATTTGATTTGTAGTAGTTAAATAGTCCTCTTGTAATGAAGCTGCACGTTCCATCTGAGTAGTTAAAGTATCAAATGAAGTTCCGCCTGTTAAAGCATTTTCAAGAGTCTGACCTAAATCTGCCAGCTCATTCTCAAGAACTGCCTTTAATGCCTCAGCCCATGCCTCAGCATCAGACAACATTTTGTCTTGAGCTTCGTTAGCAGAAGCCTCTGCAGCATCCCAGTTAGCTTTAATAATCTCCAATTCTGCGTCAGAAGCACCACGAGCCTGAGCGGCCGCATACTCAGCAGCCAAACTATCAGCATTTGCTCTTTGAGTTTCATACCATTGTTTAGAAACAGTCATCGCATCTTTAGTGGTTTTTACTTGACCCTCAAGAACCTTGCCAACCATCTTGTAATCATTGGACTTACCCATTAATTCAATTAAAGAACTATAATGCTCTAAAGTAGAAGTGCAATGTTCAATCTAATCAGTGTATTTAGATAGTTCTTCATTCGCCATGTCAACAGTATTGCTATAATACTCTTTCATAGTTGAATCAAGCTCCATTAGAGCTTCAACATTATCATAATATTTATCTCTAATTTCTGCAAGACCTTCCTGATAAGCGGCATCAGTAATTTCACCAGCTTCATGAGCACGATTTAATTCTGCTAAAGTTTCATCAGCAAGACGAAGATTATCTTGATATTCAGACAATTGACTAGAAGTTAAAGCTACTGCCTCAGCCATGCTATACATGTCATCTTCAATTTGAGAAAGCTTTAATTCAACTAGGCGCAAATCTTCTTCATTTAAAGATAATGGAATTTCTAAACCTTCCATAATAATGTCATAATTCTTTTGCATGATTTGATCAAGAATCTCTTCTGCTTCAAGTCCTGCATCTTCCCAAGTTTCAACGCTCTCTTGGAACTGAGATTCAGCATCTTCCCAAGCTTCGATATCTTTTTCAATTTTTTCGATGATATCTTTTTCATAAGCATCAAGAGCTTCTTGCATTTTTTCTGCTTGCGCCACTTGAGATTCTGTAGGTGAATTTCCAATAGAGTCAATGTAATTATTATAAGCTTTAACTCTTGAGTTATACTCCGCCTCTGCCGCAGCCAATCTATTATGCAAAACCTCTTCAACATTTTCAGCATTGGTAATATCACCAGTAACCTAATCGATTGTTACTGAAACTCCAATATCTTTTGCAACGTCGCGCAAGCGTTTTGCGTCATCTTTAGCATATTGTTCTGCTTCTTTCGCCTTATCTAAAATAAGTTTTCGCTGTTGTTCTAGAATTTTATTTTCTTCTTTCATCGCAGCGAGCTTATCTTTTCCCCACAACCTATTTGTTGCTCGTTCAGCCTTAGTTAATGCATCAGTAACATTATCAATAGCATCATTGACTTCTCGATATCGTTCTACGACGTCAGATTTTTTTGTCGTATCTCGTTTTTCTGCTTTTTCTGGCGCTTTAGGAGCGCTGCCTCCAGAGTCATTGCCACTTGGTTTAGTTGCAGATGGAGAAACAGATCCTCTGTGTCCAGAATAAGATGCTGCTGGCGCAGACCCACCCTTTGTAGTGTTGCTAGAAACATCCAAAGTTAAAGGATTGTCTTCTGTACTAATCTGAGCAACTGCAACATAACCCTCTGTCTAGATTGGGGGTCCTGGAACGCTAGCTGTAGTATATTCAGGGACAGATTGATAATAAGTACCAATTGCCTCTCCCTTTTCATTATATCTTGTTGCAGGAATCTTTCTATAAGATAAGTTGGTTACTTTTTCTGTATATGTGGGAAGTTCCATTGGCTGTTTTACATAAGTTGTATCAACTTTCGCCTAAACACCAAGAGAACCTAACAAACCATTCATTTCTTCAACAGACATTCCAGTAGCCAAGGCCATTCTGTTTAAAGCAGCAACCCATTCACCATCCATTGCTTCGCCGGCTGTTAAAGTACCATTTTTAATTGCGTCAATTCCGGCCAAGACTGCATCTCTGTCAAGGTCAAACTGCTCATGATCTAAAGTTATATCAACTTCAAGACCATTTTCTAACCAAGTCTCAGTAGCTAAGCTAGCAAAGGCCTCATTAAATTCAAGTCCCTTAATTGTAGCTTCGCCGACAGCTGCTCCAAGAGCATTGATCGCTGCGATATCACCCTTCATTGCTCTTTCAATTAAAGCAAAATTCTCTTCATTGAAAAATTCATCTGGAAGTTCTAAATCATCGCAGGCTCCAACCAAATCCGCAATTGCCGCAGTGCAATCTACTACTGCCTCAGCATAATCTTCAGTTAACTTGTCTGTTGCATTTAATTGTTTCTTCCAATCTTTCCAATTATCATTTAAAGAACGGACACCTTTGTTCATTCTTTGATTACGAATGGCTAAATCTGCTGCAGCTTCTGCAGTTAAATCATATGCTTCAGCTAATCGTTTAGACTGAGCGGTTAAAGTTTTTACCTCTAATCCATACTGTTTTGCAGAGTCTTCTAATTTAATTTGCGCCCTTAATTGATCTTCTGCTGTTTCAATAGCTGCTTTTCCAGCATCTGTATCTGGATCAAAAGCGCTCAAAGCTGCCTAATAATCTTTTAAAGCGTCTGTGCAAGATTCATATCCTTCAGCAATGCGCATTAAATTTTGGACATAAGATTCATCAAGATTATTTAAACCATATTCGCTAACCACAGCGTCTAGTTCAGCCAAGGTTTGAGCACTAGATGCAGCAACTGACTCTAAATATGCCGCTTGTTTTTCCCAAGCTTCTTGACTAATCTCGTTATTATTAAACATTGCATTTAATTCAGCAAGACTAGTCGCAGTAGAAGCCATCATTTCATCCAATTCAGCATCAAGAATATCCAAATCTTCTTCCATGAAGTCTCCTAAGCCATTGTACATTGCTTTAAAACGCTCTTCTGCATTTTTAATGGCCTGTTCATCACCAGCTTCAACTGCTTTATTATAATCATCAATCATTTCTTGAATAACTTCATCAGTATAACCCAATGTTTCAAGAACTTGCTGCGTACCGCCACCAGCATTTTTTAAATTTTCTGCGCTGCCAGCATAACTAAATTGCTCGCCAGATTTGTGCCAATCAACTTTTTCACCATTAACATTCCAGCCAGCGTTCTCCATATCCTATTGAATTTGCTTGCGATATTCTAATTCTTCTTTTTGAGCGCTAATATTATCTCTGGTTTGTTGTTTCATAGCAGCGGAATCGCCAATGAATTTACGAGATCCATCTGCCTGTAAAATAAAGAAGCGTTCCCACTCATCATTATAAGCAACTAATTTCTAATAATCTTCATCGCTAATAATACTGCCAAAATCTAAATCATCTAAAATACTACATATAGTAGTTAAATCTTGTTTAATTTGAGAAAAATCAGGAATAGCACCATTTGCCAAACGCATATTTTCAACAAATGATTTCCACTCATCTGAACTACTGTCAATTTCAACCCCGAGATCTTTCATGATTTGCTCTGCCTATTCCATTGCATCCCAATCAGACCAGTCAATAGCAGTTAAAGCTTCTAATGCAGCTTGCTGGTCTTCGGTATCTAACTCACCAAGCATTGAATTTAGAGCATTTACATAATCTTCGCCAGCTTTTTCTCCAAGAGGACCGAGATTCATTTTTTCAATTTGCTCTTCTAAAGCTTTTGCGGTTCCTAGGCTCATATCGCCAGCAAAGTTAAAGCCATCAGGAATCTTAATACTATCCCAAGCCTCATCAGCATCAGATAGTTTTGTCGCAAAGGCTTGAATCATAGCGTCAGCACTTTCATAACCGTATCTAATAGCAACATCGTCTGTTAAAGCTTCTCCAAGAGCGGTATTAAGATATGTTTCGACATTATCCAAACTCGCTTGAGTAAAAGTACCATCTTCATTTTTCTCTACTGTACCGACTTCATTCTAAATGTCTTGGAACTCAGCATTCGTAGCACCTTCAAAATTCTTACCGCTTACAAATGATAGTAACGCTGCATCAGCGTCATTACTGGAAGACGCTAATTTATCAAAAGTGGCTGCGAGTTTAGTTGCGCTATCATCCAGGGTTGCAGAAGCTTCATAGGCTGCTCTTGCTGCCTGCATTGCTTCAAGAGAAACGGTTTGTTCATTTCCTTCAGCGTCTTTATATACGAATTTACGATTATTGTCATTGCCTGTGGTATCAGTTAATTCATATCCTTGACCCTCTAATCCAGCATATTTTAAATATTCATCAAAAACTTTCTTGGCCTCATCATTGGCTCCATTAATTTGAGCGATACCATCTTTACCCCAAGAGTCAACCCAGTCACTCTCCATTGCTTTATCATAAGCATGTCCATATGCATCACCAGCAATATCAATAATTTGATCTTTATAATCTGAGTTTTGTACTGCTTCATTATCAGCTAAAGTGTTAGATGCCACCAAATCATTTTGTGCATTAATAGCAGCTGTGTTCGCAGCCATTTCTCCTACAAGCTCAGCTACTTTTTCACCATTGGCCTGTAACGAAGCAATAAGTCTTTCGTCTTCAATACCAATTGATTTAAATTCTGCTTCACTAACTTCGCCCGCCTTCAATCTAGCTACAAAATCAGCATCTTCTTCAGCCTTTTTAGCCAAAGCATCAATTGCATCTTGCTCCGTGCCAGTAGATGTCTCTTGGACGATACCTGTCACTAAACCAGCAACACCACCGACTACAGCTCCAATAATCGCTGCTGGTACAGAGAATACGCCTGCACCGCCGACCATACCTGCGATACCACCTGCTGCAAGTCCTGCACCAACTGCACCTAATACGCCTCCAACTCCGGCATTACCAGCTTTTTGCCATCCATCAGAACCGGATTTCATATCTCGAGCCGCATCGCGTTTCTTTAAATCCATTTCAGCTTTACTTAACTGTTGCTGTCCCGCGATTTTAGCTGCTTGAGCAGTTTCCATCTTCTTTAGCTCGGCCGCTTTAGCATCCTCTAGAGACTTCTCATCGATAACAATTTTTCCATCTTGAACAGTGTATTTTAAATTCTTATTTGTAGCTAATAATTCACCAGCTGCCTCGTTTGCTTGCAACAAAGCTTCTTGATATGCTACAGTACCTTTAGTTAATTCTTCCATTGCATTAGTTGCAGTCTCATAGCCAGATTGAGCATTGATGAAATTATCATAGCTTGCTTTTACATTATCATAATTCTCAGATAGTGATTGAGCTGCAGCTTTAGCTTTTTCAACGGCTTTTTCAGCTTTATTTAATTGATTTACAACTAAGGCAATAGTACCAATGATAATAGCAATACCAGCAGCAGCAATACCAGCACTAGCAACCTTGCTACCAAGAGCTTTTGCTGCGCTTTTACCAGCCTCAGAAGCCGCAGCATCTTTAGACCAGGTCATATTCTTAGGGTCGCCTGCGCGTTGATAATTACCATTTTCTAGTTTGGTAAAACGCTTATCTTTTTCTAAAGCTGTTTCGTTCCATTTCTTTTTTGCGCCGCTTACTTTCTTTTTAGTATCATCCCAAGTATCTTTAATGTTTTTACGAGTTGTCTTTTTCCCAGTACCTTTTTCTTCATTAAGTTTTTTTTCTGCTGCTACCTGCGCCCAAGTTGCTGCAGCATTGGCAATTTTTGCAACTGTTTCACTAGAAAACAGCTTTTTCATTGTACCAATTAAACTAATGATGGTAGGTAATACCATACCCATAGTGGACAATACGGTAACCAATTTCTACATACCAGAAACATTTGGGTCTTTTAACGTATCAATAGCGCTACTAACCATAGAAATCGCAGAAGCGACATTAAATGCTACATTTGCAGATTCTACCATAACATCAGACCATTGCTTTTGTGCCCCGGTGGCTCCAGCAATACTTCTAGAAGTTGCTTCTTGAGATTCTTGAGCTTCTTGATTAGCAACTCTAATATCTCTAGTTGCCTAAGCCTACTCTCGCAAATCTTGTGTTAATGCATCAACTTTTTTACCAGCTTCAGGAGAAACAACATCTTTAATGTTCTACTTACTAATTTTAATTGTTTCTTCTAATTCAAGATTAAGAGCTTCTAATTTCGCCCTCAGCTGTTCTGGATCAGGAGAATCTCCCAGCTAATTAATCTCTTGTACCAATCTAGCAATATCTTCGTCAGCTCTAGTATCTAAAGAACTTAAAGCTGTTTTAATATTATTAAGTGCTTCAGTGCCTTTTGCACTACCCTTAGAAATTAACTCAATCGTTGTATTTAAATCGGTTAATTCGGCTTGTACTTTTGCAGCAGATTTAATACTATCAATTTGAGGCTGAATATCTGTGTTATAATTTAATGCTTCGCCAGTTTGACGATTTTCCATATTAAATGCGCTAATATCAGTGCGTAAATCCATTATACCATCAGATACTTTATTATCAACACTTTCTTTATGTTTCTGTAATTCAATAGTATGCTCTCGCAAAAGTTTTGTTCTTTCAATTAATTTTTTATTAGTCTCTGCCTCAATTGAACTCATCTTTTCTGAATTGGCTAAATATTCAGACTGTAAAGTTAATTCACTACGCAAGCTTTCCTATTGAGCTTTTTCAACATCCGTAGTATATTCATCACTCTTGGGAATACTATTGACAGCATTATTAATAAAATCTCGTCTTTCTTGTTCAACAGATTCACGACCCGACTTAGTCATCATTTTAATATTATAAGCCATATTGGTTAAGCCTTGAGAAATTTGTGAAGAAAATACCTTAGTTACAATAGCTCCAAGAGCCATTAATACTCCTTTTAATCCACCAAGATTATCAATTAAACTATCAACAAATGTTAAGATTTTTTCAAATCCATTAAGCATGTCAATAAAAAATTCATCATCTAAAAGTGAATCATAAATTTTCTCTGCTGCTGCAGTTACTCTATCTTGCGCAGCCTCCCAAGATTCTGCATAAATATCGGCTTGTTGTTGAGTTGCACCACTAGATCCATAAGCAGTAGCCAAGTTAGCTTTCATACTATCATTGTCGCCCTTGTCCCAATTGTCCATTAATGCAACCAACTGTGTATACTGACGAGTACCGGCAACAGTTTGAGCTAAAGCAGTTTGTTGAGCTTTACTTAAATCGGCCCATTTATTACCCATCTCATCCAAGATATTATCCATTTTCTTTAGCTCTCCTGCAGAATCAAAAATACTAATTCCTACCTTACCAAGAGCCTCAGAATATTTATTTAGTGTAGTACCATCATCAAGAGTTTCTCCAAGATTTAAACCTTGAATACGAGCAAAAATAGTTTTTAATGCAGTACCAACAACTTCTTCACTTTGACGAGTATTGGAAGTAATTGTTGCTAATGCGGATGCAGCATATTCATAACTTAAACCAATAGTTTCTCCAATCGCAGCAAATTTTTCTAAACCACCGGCGATTTCATCAGAGCTAGATGCAGTAGCTGCACCAAGAGCTGTCATAACATCAGCATAATATTCCAATGATTTAGAACCATTATAAAAGTTATTCCATACGGCAGTCATTTGTTCTGAAACAATTTCTGCACTTTGCTTAGACACATTGGCCATCTTAATAGTAATATCTGTACGTTCTTTTACTTGCTGGTCATTTAAGCCCTGTTGATAGTAAATTAAAGACGCTTTTGTGTATTCTGTAGTAGTTGTACTTAAAGCGCGCGCCGCTTTATTAGCCTCTTCGGCAAATTTAGCCATCTAATCAACACTCTATCCAGTAACAATACGAATATCATTTAAAGACTCATTTAAATCTTGGGCATAACCATAAGCAGATTGCATTGCGCCCATAAAACCGTGAAGTACGCTAGATGAAATTTGCCAACGAGCAGTATTCGCCAAAGTGGTAGCAAACTCTTTTACTAAGCTATTAGTTCTTTTAATAGGGATTTCTGCTGTTGCAATAGACTTGGTTAAGGTTAAAAATGCCTATTGACCCTATGGACCAAGCTTCTATAACTGTTGGCCATAAGACTGTAAACTTTGACCACTTTGCTTTAAAGAGTTATTAAATTTACTAAAATCTAAATTACCTGTATTGACATTTATAGCCTACTATAATCTAGAAGATAACTCAGCAGTAGCTTTAATAGCTTCTTTAATATCATCCGTTAAATTTAATTTATTGGAGGGCGTTTTTAAAATACTGTTTAGCTGTTGTTGCAAATCCTATAGTTGAGCTTTGGCCTAACTGGTGTTTGCGGTAAAAGCTAAGCTAACATTTAATTGTTTTGCCATTTAATAAACTCCTTTCTCTCCATTTTTATTTTTGCAAAAATAAAAATAAGCCGGTTAAATTAGAATAATCCTAATTTAACCGGCGATTATTCCTACTATAATTTAAAAAGTATGTAAGAATAAATAATTTAATTAGCCCAATTTAGACACCACATCACGAAGTAATCTTAAATTATTTTCGTCTCCAAGAGTTTCTTTAATTTGGGTTGCATCCAAATTTAAATTACTATAATCTGTAGAAATTACATCAAGAATACCCATTAAAGAATTACGATAATTATAAATATTTTTAATACTATCCCACACATTTTCCTGAATTTCTTTCCAATCATTTTCACAAATACTATTTACAATATCTGTAAAAATCCCTGTGCTTACTAAAATATCATAAAGTTTAAACGGATCTTCTTTCATTTTTTCAGTAAAACTTAAATTAGTATAAGCATATACAACCTCAAGAGTCATATATAACTTCACTCTCATTGGATTATAAAAACCATTATCATCAATAGACTGATTAATAATACGAGACACTAAATCCAATTTTTCTTCAAAAGGTAAATAGTGCTTTACCTCATAATAAATTTCTTCTCCCGCTAAATTGCAATAACTAATTTTATTTACTTCATTATCCGCTTTAGCTTGAAGCTTTGAAAATGGTACTTTAGCCATAGCTAAATTCCTCCTTTATCTCATTTTATATTTATATTATACCAGAAAAATTCTGAAATGTCAAATTTTAACTACTTTAATCGCTGGATGAGCCATATACTTACCATTGCCACCATCTTTAATAGTATGCACCAACCTTGAAGCATTCTACATAGAATTTAACCAATCATGAGTAAAAGAAATATGACTACCAGAAGCAACCATAATATTATACACACCAATAATATTTAATAAAAATCTTGAAATTGCATAAGCAGTATAATCTTCAAAAATTTGTCTAGAACTAAAATTATCTGAAATACCTTCGGGCTAACGTTTATTAACATATAGCGCAGAAAGCTGTGAACGACCAAAACTACCACCTGATGTTCTAGCAACACTAGTAATCATTTCATCTGTCCACTGCTTCATTGTTGCACCAGCAATTAATCCTCGAGACCCTGAAGTGTATTCACTTAAAATATCTTCTACAGATACTTTACCTAAATCAATTGTCTCAACAGCTTCCATTGGAATAACTTCTCCTGTTGATTTATTTACTAATACATTACCCAATTTTTCATCGGATTCAATAGATACATCAAAACCAAAAAAACCATAGTCAGTTTTACCATAGGTTTTACGACCTAAGTTTGATGCACTGACAGATTTTTCTCCACCTAATTGCAAAATATTCATTAAAGACCCTAAAGAATTCTATAGAGTTAAACCTGCACCCTATTCAAAAATTTCACCAAAATAACGACCACGAGCACCACCGAACTATTTTGCAGTAGCAAATTTTTCACTCATAATATTTTGCTCAGTTTTCTAAATAGTAGAAAAATCGATACCATTAGTATTACTCAAATTAAAATTAGAACCATCACTATTTGCGATATATTCTAAAAATTTAACAGTATAAGCTGCTCCTGATATATTTTCATCAAGCTCCTAAGTTAATTGCTACCACTCTCTTAATTTAGCAGCCAGTTCTTTTTGATTATATTGTTTGCTATAAATACTTTCCCATAAAGGCTAAAAATTTGCATTATAATTATTAAAAGCTTCTTCAAACAATTGTTCAATATTAGGAATTTCTCCTAATTCACTTATAAACTATTGTTTTAACTATTTTTGCAGAGCATCCATTAAAAACTTAGTTCGCAATCGATAATATCGAATTGCAGCATCATAATTACTTTTAGTTTCGCTTTTAAAAGTATTAATAATATAATATGAATCTAACACACTCATTCCGTCATATCCTTTCTCTCAAAACGACAAAAAGGGGAGAGGTTAATTAAAACCTCTCCCCTAAAATTTATTTAATTGTCAATTAGGCTTCAGTAGAAGCAGCTGGACGAGCAATCATGCCGTTAGCGTCTTCAATGTCGTCAGAGTGAGTCTTGATACGAGTCAACTCAACAGCATTCTCAGACTCAGTAACAATCTGGATAGCTGCCAATACTTTCTTAGTCTTATCGAAGCGAGTATAATCTGGGAATGCGTCGATAGTGAAAGTGAAAGTAGAGGGATCTCCAGAAGAAGCCATAGTGAAAGTAAAGTTGGACTGAATCTTGCAGTTAGGAATGATAAACTCTGCAGGCATGTCAACACCATCAGTATTACGGAATAGAGTAGAAGCCTCTAAGTAGTAATAACCACCGAACTTATCGGGAGTAATAGTGATTTCAGAAACGCCACCCTCACGGTTTACGTAATAGTCAACCAATACGATTAGCTCACTAGCACGAGTCTCGAAGAAAGGAGTTAAATCATTCACACGAGAAACACCATTTCCATCTTCCCAAGAAGCCAATAGAGTAATCTCTTTGCCATTTACAGAAGCGGGAATGTAAGGCTCAGTAGCAACTTCGCCATTCTTCAACAACATAACATAGATGAAGTCCTCGTCCTCTGCGAACCAGGGCTCTTCCTCCAAAACGATCTTAACTGCATTGATATCTCCAGAATCATCGGCAGTAACAGCATCAGTCTGCTCAGTAGTATGAACCTTGATACCTGCGCCCTGAGCGGCTTCAATCAAGCCAGCACCAGACAAAATCATGAAGCCTGCAGGAGAAATCAAAGCATCCTCCATGGTGAAAGTAACAGTACGCTCACCTTCCCAAGCCATCAAACGAGAGTTACCACGGCCGCCCTGTGCATAAACGGTAGTAGCAGCGCCTTCC
>JAZSES010000045.1:0-13124 GCA_045531805.1 Candidatus Limenecus sp.
CACACAAAAACTTCGTTTTTGCTTTGACCTCTCAACAAACGTGACATTTAGTCACCTTTGTTTCGGCAGAGTCTCTATTCAAAACTTGCCACAGGCAACTTTTGAACAGAGTTCTTCTTATCACGAATTTTTCTCGGACAAACTTTACTCAAATTTGATAACACATCACTCTGTAGAAACAAATTCAACACAATATCTATGATAATCTTACTTCCCAAAAGTTGTCACCCTGATTTTTTCAAAAACTCTATCTCGCAGGAATTTCAATATTCATGTTTTCGTCAGTAATTGGATTTTTATATGTAACTTTCATTGAAGGAGGGCGTTTTTTCATCGCCATTGTTTTTATAATAATCTTTTCATCTGGCTGCATAATAAAAGAATTATAAGGTCTTTTGTCATAAGCTTCAGCTTCTTTGTTTGCACTACTATTACCAATATTATTACTTACAACAATAAATGGTGTAGCCAACAAATTACCAACTAAGGACAACGACAAAGTCTGCAAAGCAATATCACGAGCCTTTGCTCTTGATTCATCAATAGCTTCTGAGCTCGTACGTTTTACAGACAAGTATGCAACTTTTGCATTAGCATTACCCCACAAGCTAACATGTTGGATAGTGATAGGCATAGTATACTTGTTTGTAATTTCATATTCATAACCATTATACTGTTTCGCCAATCTACTGTGTAATCTTTCAGTGACACGTTGTATTCGTAAGTAATTATTTTCATCAACAACAGGCTCTGCATATACAAAATTAGACACAAACAGAAACGTCAAAACAAAACAAAATAAACAAATTATCTTTTTCATAACAATTACTATCCCCTACTGTGCCTGTCGCTGAAACAATTTTGACATCGTACTATTCAATTTGTCAATTTTATTTCTATACACCACTACAATATTTTCATTATTTGCCATACTCAAAATTGCATTATAAACATATTGTAAAGCATCAGATATTATTGGTAAATTTAAATAAATTTGTTTTTTTATTGCCAACGAAAAAGCTTGTTCTAAAGTGAATACAATTTGTTCAAAGTATTCTGGATTATTTTTCTCCAACATAATTTGAGCTGAAAATACTTTAAATAAGAGTTCAAAAAGCTCCGAAGCGTTAGAATCATTTTCCATTTTTAAAATAGATTTGCTAACAATTTCTTCCGAAATATGACCTACCCCATCAAAATATTCTGCTCGTGAAATAAAATACCAACTTAAGTAACTAATATTCTTCAAACCTTTTTCTGCAGCAATATCAAGTATATTATAGTAAATTTGTTTTGCTTTTTTCAAATTATTCAAATTTTGATAAGCAAAACCTATCATCAAATCACAAAAAGCATCTACTTGATGCAATTGTATCGCCACTGCATTAATTTTGGCATTGTAGAAATAATTACCAAATGCAGTCCAATCCTGATATAACATGGAAACATAAGCCTGCAATATTGGGAACAATACTGTAGAATATTTGTCTGTAAAACCATTTGTCATAACCTGATTCATTTGCGCAAGAATATCTTTACCCGCAAAGAAATCATCTAACAAATCTAACAGAACAAGACAACTATACTTGGCACCTGTTGTTGAAATAAGCTCTTGTAATTTTTCTTTTCTATCGCTTTTCAATTGAATAATTCTAGCCAAGTTAATATAAAATAAAGCATCTAGCAAAGTATCTTCAAATTGTTTCTTGGAAAAACCATCTGGTAAAATACGGTCATCTATTGCGGATATATCAATATATTCAAAAAGTTCTTCACCCAACTCAATACATTCATTCAACCGCCCAAGATTGAAATAAATCTCTAATGTAACAAGATTCATCAAATAATAATTCAATTTAAAATCTGATGATTTTGGATTAAAACTACTTTTGGCTGTACGAGAAATAATTTTACCAATATAATCAAGTGCATTATTATAATTGCCACTCATAAGACAACTTTGAACTAATTTGTTCGCAATTTCTTTAATTTTTTTCTCATCACCAATAGCTTCATAATTTGCGAGTATCGTTTCCAAAAACTTGATTATTTTATCAGGATAGTATTTATAAAGCATCGTAGCAAGCTCTAAATATACATCCATTTTAATATCATCAACCGTTTTATCAGTTTGCTCATCAATTACATTATTTACTAACGACAAAAATTTGTTAGTACAATTGAAATAGCAACAGAAATCCCCTAACTGACTTGATATCATAGCAAGAGAATGCCATTGCGCAAACGCCTCTTTTTTAAGTTTAGCAAATTCCATAATCTCGGCTTTAACGTTATTTGGTTGTGAAATTTTTGCATAAACAGTTTCTAACAATTTATTAGATATTAGCTCAAGCTTATCCTCTTTACAGGATTCTATAAAATTAGAGCGATACAAATTATAATTATTTATAGAAATGATTTTGTCATCAATAATATTTACAAAATTATGCTTATCAAGATACTTTATAACATCAATATCGTTTGAATACCCCAAAGAATGTGCAATTTGGACAGAACATTTTTCACCCAACAATAGCAAAGCACCAAACAAGTCATAAGCATTTTCAAGGTAGATAAGATGTTCTATACGTTTTTGCACTAATTCATCAATATCTTTTGGCAAAACAATCATTCTATCTTGGTTTATTATATACTTACCATTTTTTACACCCAATATCTCATCATCTAAAAGATACTCAATTGCTTGCGTAAAATATAGCCTTGAACCTTTCGTATTTTCCAATATTTTTTCCAAGAAAAAAGTCTTTTGAATATTTTTTAATTTATCCAAGTTCTCAGCAAATACAACTTTATTTGATGAAGCTTTCATTTCAATTTCAAAGTAATTTGCGCTTGTCATCAATTTATATATTTTTCTATGAAGAGAATATGAACTGTCATTTGAAACAATAAAACCAACATCACCAAGCTCATCATTTTCCAAAAGATATTTGATGATTTCAATAGATGTTTCATCAGCATTTTCAAAATCTTCAATTACAAAAAGCGTCTTATATGGGATTCCTCTTAAAAATAAAGAGAAAGCTTCATAATAACTAAATTTCAAATCTTCAGGATGTACATGCGAAGGTGCAGACAGTCTCAAAAGACGTAAAATATTTTCATCAACAGTCAAAGCATCTGCAACTATAGGATCTTTTAAAACATCGAACTCCAAAGTGTTTTTGTAAACCAAAAACATCTGCTTTAACAAACCATAAATCGAATACATGTTATTTTTAGAACAACTAAAACGAACTATTTTATAATCATCAAAAATAGATTGCAAAATATCACTTGGAATATTTGAAAGCGTATTATAAATTTTGTCAGCTTTAATTGAAACAATAGGATTTCTCAAATTCTGAGAATGAATATCCTTCAACCGTTCCAATAGATTTTCACCTTTTGCCCTCCAAAAAGAACAATGTAAACTTGTGAAATCAATCAGGTTTTCATCTTCAGGGTCATCGAGTGGTTCAAACTGGGCGCTTTGTGGCAATTCCATTTTTTCAACATCAAGTTTCTTTTCTTTGTTAATTTTAATAAGTTTATGCAATACCAATTCAAAAAACATGACCATTTGGTTCTTAACATAAACGGCGCTTAATGACTGGAATGGGTAATCATTTTTGGCAACTTGATAGATATAAGAATCAACAACAACTTCAATATTATTAAAAAGATGAGAAACACCACTAGATGAGTAAACAACATTAATATTTATCCCAGACTTATACTCCTCAGGTTTTGAATAAACATCCCTTTTTTGAATAGCCATTTGGGCCTTCAAAGTAATCCCTTTTGCATCAAAAAGTTTCGCATTTATTTCTGTAACGGTTTGAGCTATGAATATTGAAAAATCTAATGCAGATACACAACTTTCTTGAAAGCTATAATCCTTACAAAAACGAACAATAAACGTATTATCCCAAAATTGTACTCTTAGTTTTTTTTGCATAGCATTTTTTTTGATAAGAGTATAAAGATTTTTTTTGAATTGTTCAGTTAATTTTTCACTTTTCAAAGCATTTTTTAAATCATCAAAATTTGTGATTTCCAATGTTAAAACAGCAAATTCCTCAATAACTGATTCTCTTAATCCAATACTTGCATTTACATTTAAACCGCATTTCGGACAAACATCCAGATCTGTAGAATTTAGCTTTCCACACTTATAGCACTTGTTCAAAAGCACCGCACCACACTTTTCACAAACTGTATTTTTGGTAATCTGACCACAGTTTTTACACTTCAATTGCAAAACTTTTTTACAATGTGGGCAAATTAAATCTTTTTCTGATATTTGCGCTTTACAACTAGGACAATTCATCTATCTATTCCATACAGATACTAAAGGGATTATAATCACAGCTATTATAACAACTAACAGGCAAAAACAACTCATCTTTATTGTGTAAATAATTTACAATTTAGTGTTTTTCATGGAAAGATTTGTATTTTTAAATTATAATTGCTAACAAATAGTAAGAAAAAGGAATAATCAATGATAAACTCAGTTGTAGTAGTTGGCAGAGCTGGACAAGACCCTGAAATGAAATATTTTGAATCAGGTAAAGTTAAGACAACATTCTCTGTTGCAGTTAGCCGTTGGGATTCAAAAACAAAAGGAGAAGTAACTGACTGGTTTAACATTGAGTTATGGGACAAACTTGCAGAAGTTGCAGGTGAATACGTAAAAAAAGGAAAACTGGTTGCAATTGATGGACGACTAGCTTCTAGTAAATGGAATGATGCATCTGGTTCACAAAAAGAAAGATTTTTCATCAGAGCTACAAATCTTAGACTATTATCTTCAGCAAAAGGTGAGTAATCTAAAAAGTAGGTTTTTATGTTTATATCAAACAATATCGGTATAATTGCAGACGATTTGACTGGTGCAAATGACACAGCACTCCAATTTCATATTAGAGGTGCTAATACCCAAATTATACTTGATACGGATATATTTCCTGAAAATAAAAACAACACACAGGTATGGGCAATACCTACAGAAACAAGAAACGTCGATGCTCCCACTGCATATGAAAAAGTAAAAAAAGCAACAAAGGTTCTTGCTGATAACCTTTGTGTTGAATATTTTTACAAAAAAATAGACTCTACAATTAGGGGGCATATTGCCGTAGAGACCTTAGCAATGCTTGAAGTTCTAGAGTTTGATGCAGCTGTAATTATACCGGCATTTCCACAAGAAGGAAGAACAACCATTGGAGGTTATCACTTACTTAAAGGAATTCCTATAGAACGTACAGAATTTGCCCGTGATCCTCGTTCCCCAATTTATGAATCACACATTCCAACCGTATTAAGAACAGAATTACAAAATGAACAAGATGAGCTAGTAGACTTGATAGAACTAAGAACTGTAATAAAAGGTGCAGGCCCTATTTTGCAAAAAATGAACGAACTAATTGCAAAAGGTGTAAAGCTTATAGTTGTCGATGCAATGTCAATAACAGATATAGAACAAGTTGTCCTAGCAATGGAAAAAAGTTCATATAAAATTTTGCCTTGTGGCTCTGCTGGTTGTGCACAAGTTTTGGGTAATGTTTGGTTACCAGAAAAAGGCACTCAACCTGAAGAAAAAACTATTCCAACACTACCTAAATTAATTGTATCAGGTAGCGCAACAGAAATAACTGCTGCCCAAATCAAAAAACTTCAAGATAACGAAGATATTGAAAACACATACTTTATTGATTTGAAAATGGAAGATATTTTAGAAGGTGTAACTGATAATATTATAAAAAGAGTTTCAGAAAATCTAACTAAAGACAATGTTGTTGTACTGCACACATCAAATCTAACAGTAGATTCAAAAATTATTTCACAAATTTTATTTGATAATGAAATTTCCAAAACCCAATTTATCAGTAAAATTGGCGACTTCCTGTCTGCAGTAACAAAAAATGTACTATTTAATCGTGACGCTATCCTCGTAACGGTTGGTGGAGAAACGTCTTATAAATGTTGCAAAGCTATCAATAGTAGCAATATGCAAATTATTGATGCAATATGTCCCGCTATTCCGCTTTGTTTAGACTCTAAAGCACAATGGATAGTTACAAAATCAGGAAATCTTGGCAACACAAACACTTTAATCGATATAATCAAATACTTTGGACACCATGAATAATAAAAAAATAGCCATAACACTGGGGGATTTTAACGGCATTGGACCAGAGATAGTCGTCAAAGCTTTGAACAAACTTGATTTGCCTGCTGAAAAATTTTTAATAATTGGCGCAAAAACGTTGCTCAAAGGCTTAAACAAGGATTACTCAATAGTAGAAATACCATTTGAACCAAACTGGCAAAAATATGGCCAAGAAACAAAAGAAGCAGGTGAATTTTCTTTTCAATGCCTAAAAAAGGCATGTGAACTAGCTCAAAAAGATAAAATAAAAGGAATTGTAACAGCCCCAGTATCCAAAAATACACTACACTTGGCAGGACACAATTTTTCAGGACAAACTGAGGTTTTAGAAAATTACTTGTCAAACCCAGTAAAAGATGAAATTGCAGAAATGGTTTTTGTTAGTAAAGATTTTAGAGTTTTACTATTAACAAGACATGTTGCACTTCAAGATATAAAAATAACAAAACAACTACTCATTGAAAAAATAAAACGAATAAATAGGGTTTTAAAACAAAATTTCAATATAGCAAATCCTAAAATAGCGTTATGCTCACTTAATCCCCACGCAGGAGAAAACGGATTGCTAGGGAATGAAGAAATAACAGAATTTGCACCTGCGCTAAAAGCACTTCGTAACAACGGTATTGATATTACAAATCCACTACCAGCAGATACATTGTTCGTAAAAGCTTCAAAAGCATTTTTACAAAACAAACAACAACCTTATGATGTTTACTGCGCTTGTTACCACGACCAAGGACTTATCCCAATTAAAGTATTAGCAATGGATAATGCCGTAAATATGACTGCAGGACTTAAGATATTGAGAACATCACCTGCTCATGGAACTGCATACGACATAGCAGGCAAAAATATCGCAAACGAAAACAGTATGATTTGTGCGATAAAAGCTCTATTATAATTGATTCAAGCTATCTACTTTTCCAGACAACGCTTTTATTGTGTCATCTGCACCTGAAACATACATATTTTTCTCAAGAATACTAATAGCCTCATTAAGAAAACGTCTAGCAGTTGCAGCATCATTGTAATGATTTTCATACACACCTGCAACAGAAATTAAATCATTAACGATATCTTTAACAGTATCTACAATTGTTCCCAAAATATAAAAATCTTTTTTACACTCAGCATCATCTGCGCAAGTCAATAAAGTATCCATAACTTTTGTATTATCCAATTTCAACAAGTCTTTATTCGAAATTTTTCTTTTAAATCTAGCCAATAAAGCCTTATTATCGTGAATTCTAACCTTCTGGATTTCAAGAAATTCATCATATTTTTTTTCATTAACTAAAACATTAAGATACTGTGAACAATTTGGCCCAATAGCAATTTTACAAACATCAGGAAAATCCTGTGCCGGATCAGTTAAAAAATAGTGTTTGCAAACAGACGTAACCATAACTGCAACAATCAAAATTATAAAATACATTAATGCTTTTTTCTTCGTCATAAAATCCTCTCAATTCTCCTATCTAATATAACACATTCTAGCCATTAGAGGGATAAAACAAAAAAAATTCAACTTTATAATATAGTATCTCTCACAAAAGAAAGGAAAATTATGACAGAAAAGCTAGATTTGTATAAATGTAATATTTGTGGAAACTTTGTAGAAGTAGTTTTTTCCGGCGAAGGTGAACTTGTATGTTGTGGGCAACCAATGGAAAAACTAGTTGCTAAAAAACATACAGAAGAAATGTTAGATGAAAAACATGTACCAGTATTGGAAAAAACAGAAAATGGATATGATATTAGAGTAGGTTCAGTTATACACCCAATGGAAGAAAACCATTACATAACTTTTATTGAAGCAATATCCAATGACAAAAAATATGTAAAAAGAAAATATCTAGAACCACACGAACAACCAATATTGAATTTAAAATGTTCTTGCGATAAAGTGGTTGCGAGAGAGTTCTGCAACATCCATGGGCTATGGATTAAAGAAGAATAATTACGATTAAAGATAGATTGGAGTAAGAAATGATTTCAGAAAAAATGAATCAAGCTTTCAACAGACAAATCAAAGACGAAATGTACTCTTCAAACCTATACCTTTCTATGGTAGCTTACTTTGAAGAAGTAGGTTTAAAAGGTTTTGCAAATTGGATGCGAATTCAGGTTCAAGAAGAAACTGCTCATGCTATGGGGCTTTTTGATTACTTGTTAGAAAGAGATGGAAGAGTAATCGTTGATGCAATTGAAAAACCAGCTCACGAATGGGCATCTCCACTAGAATGTTTTGAAGCTGTTTACAAACATGAACAACTGGTTACATCTTTGATAAATGAACTTGTTGACGTTGCTGAACAAGAAAAAGACAGAGCCGCTATTTCTTTCTTACAATGGTATATTAAAGAACAAGTTGAAGAAGAAGCAAACTGTTCAGAAATTTGTGCAAAACTTAGACTTATCGGTGACGACAAACACGCACTCCTTCTTATTGACCAAGAATTAGGAGCAAGAACATTTGTTGCACCAGTTATTGGATAATAAATATAGAGAATAAAAAAATGGGGATAAAATCCCCATTTTTTTATTTAATATTAATTTTTGTAACAACTTGGAAATTAATCAAATTATCGTAATAACAAAAAACGACGAAAAGAACTTGATTGATAAAAAAACAATAAGTATATTTTTAAAAAATTTACAAAACAAATCGTTATTAACCACAAAATTTATCACGAAAATCACAAATTCGCAAAAACTTTTGTGATTTTCATCACTATTGACGTTTAAAAACACATAGTGTAATTTTAGTATAATCACATTAGTCGAGGAATTAAAATGAGTTTTATCACTTTCATCACTAGTATTATTTGTCGTACTTTTGCAGTACAAAATTCAAAATTAGCATATGAGTACGTGACAATAAAAACTCATTAAAAACAAATACAAACACACTTTATCTATAAAAATTGCATCCGCAAGTCCACAAGACAAGCGGTTTTTCTTTCCTCAGTCAATTATTTCCCAACACAAGCTGATATTGCATCCATCAAACGAGAAACACAAACCACTTCTATATCAGGAAATTCATCAGATTTTAAACTATTAGATTTTGGAACAACAATCTTTTTAAATCCTAACTTTTGTGCCTCTTTAACTCGTTTATCAAGATTATTCACAGCTCTAATTTCGCCAGACAGACCGATTTCGCCAACAATAACTGTATCAGAACTCACAACAACATCTCTTGCACAAGTCGTAACGGCAAGTGCAACACCCAAATCTGCAGCTGGCTCATCAACATCAATACCACCGATAACATTTACATAAACATCTTGTTTACTTAAATTTAATCCAATTCTTTTTTCCAAAACAGCAAGAATTTGTAGTAATCGATTATAATCAATACCGTTTGAAACTCTACGAGGAGAGGGATATGAAGTTGTCCCAACTAAAGCTTGAATTTCTATCAACAAAGGACGTGTCCCCTCATTTGTCGCAATTACAACACTCCCAGGAGTAAGATTTTGATTACGTTCTTGCAAAAACATTTCACTTGGATTTGAAATCTCATGCAAACCATCATCACACATGTTAAATACACCAACTTCGTTGGTTGTACCAAAACGGTTTTTCATACAACGCAAAAGCCTATAAGACTTATATCTATCACCTTCAAAATAAATCACAGTATCAACCATATGCTCAAGCACTTTAGGACCAGCAATATTACCCTCTTTTGTAACATGACCAATCACAACTACTGTAATATTTTTATTTTTTGCAATATCCATAAGAATATTTGTACATTCTCTAATCTGAGAAACACTACCTGGAGAACTTGTCACACTATCAGAATAAATAGCCTGTATACTATCAACAATCAACACATCAGGCGCAAGCTCATTGACTTGAGCTTTTATAGCTTCAAAATTAGTCTGCGAATATATATACAAACTATCAGAATCTACCCCAAGTCTTTTTGCTCTAAGCTTTACCTGAGAAGCTGATTCTTCAGCAGACACATAAAGTGCTTTTCTCTTATTTTTACAGATATGTTTACCTGTTTGCAACAATATTGTTGACTTACCAATACCAGGATCACCAGCCAACAAAACAATTGAGCCTTGAACTAAACCTCCACCCAACACTCTATCAAATTCTTCTATACCAGTTGAAAAACGAATAGTATTATCAATTTCAATATCATTAATCAAACAAGGTTTTGTGTCACTCAAAACACTTTTTTGTGCAGAAGTAGAAGTAACTTGTTCAAAAACTTCCTCAACTAGGGTACTCCATTTACCACAATCTGGACATTTACCCAAATACTTTGGTGTTTCATACCCGCAATTTTGACAAACCCATTTTGTTTTCAACTTAGCCATTAAAAAATCCTTTTTTATTTACATATAATATGCAGCCAACTGACACAATCTTATCAATTTATCAGCAAAAACTGCAATAAAAACAGTTGCACCACAACAAGCATACAAAATAAATTTTGAAGAAATTACATTCGTATCAACAACAATATCAGTTGCAACACGTCTGAACATACCTCTTATAATACGCCAATAAGCATAAATAGCAATTACTGTAGCAATTAGTGCAATTAATAAAAACGGTAAAAACACAAAGCCAGAACGAGCTACAGCCGAAAAAATATACAACTTTGCAACAAACCCGCTAGTAGGAGCCAAACCAGCCAAAGCTATTAAAACAAAAGTCAAGGAAATTACAAAATATGGCCTATGGTAAATAAGTCCCTTTAAACCATCAATATTTTCAATTTTGGCAGAATCATACAAAAGTGTAATTGCACACCAAGTACCAATATTAGCAAATACATAACAAAACAAATAAAACAACACGCCTGAAAGACTATACACAGAAAAAACACATAAACCTAAAAGCATTACTCCCGACTGAATACTCATTGAATAACCCATTAGACGTTTCAAATTGTCCTGCCTTATTGCAGACAGTGAAGATAATAAAATAGTAATAACAGAAATACCAGCAAGAACCATTTTTATAGTAAAGGTATAACTCAAAAACAACATTAATATTTTTGGGAAAATGCCGAAACAAGCCAAAACAGGCACACAAGACATATATGCACAAATCTGTTCATTTGCACCTTGAAACGTATCTGCAACCCAACTTGAAAAAGGCACAATACCAAGCTTAAAAAGAAACGTACACATTATCAAAATCAATGAAAACGTAAGAATAATCTGTGGTTGGAGTTGTGAATTTACAAAAAACGCTGCCACTCCATCAAAACTAATACATCCGCACAATCCATAAACAAAAGAAAGACCAAACAAGAAAAATGAAGAAACAACTACACTCTGAACCAAATATCCAAAAGTCAACTGTTTTGCATTCGGACCTTTATTAAAAGACAACAACAAATAACAACTCAATCCCAAAGCTTCAAGAGCAACAAATAGCCCAAGAAAATCAGTTGTGCTGACCGCACACATTGCAAAAAGCAACCCAGATAAAAAAACAGAAAAATACTCAAATGCTCTATCACGTTTTTCACGAATCATATTTCGAGATAGTAAAGTTAAAAAGAATCCACAAACAAGAATTAACAATTTAAAAAATATTGTGTAAATATTTGTCAAAAATGCACCACCAAAAGCAAAAGTTTCTGGTTCAATTTGCAAATATATTGTAGAACACAATGCCAAAACAATACCAAATAAAGTTATCCATTTTGACATTTTATACAAGTTTGTATTAAAAAATGCCGAAACAATCAAATTTATAATTATAAAAATGACAAGAATAAACTCAGGTAAATATGTACTTGTTATAGAATTTAAAATCCCAGACATCAAACAACCCCAAACATTCTAAACCTGTATAACATCAAGTATTATACTCGAAACAGATTGATAAATTGCTATTATACTCATAGGATTTACACCGAGATAAATTATCACAGAACATAACGAACACAAAACTGCCGTTTCTTGAGCAGTTAAGTCCTTAACCTTTTTCCAAACATCCAACAATACGGAACAAAAAACCTTATAGAAAAAATACATTATATAACCTGTTGAAACAGCAACTGCCCCTAATGCAATAAATGCTGCAACCTTAACCAATAATTGTTGTTCTAATATAGAAAATAAAATTCCGGAAACAACCATCAATTTAGGAGCAAACATAATAAAAAATGGAATCCCTATAGACGCAAAGCAAATTAACAAAGTCAGATACATACACTTTGGCATAACCTGCCCCAAACCACCCAACGCTGTAAGATTAGAAGTCTTTGTTCGAAATACAATACTCGAAATCACAACAAATAATGAACAAAAAACAATTGATGACGCAATTGTAATAAAAACTGCACCATTAAAACCCATAGAATTTAACGATGCTAAACCTAACATAGCAAAACCCATTGTCGAAATATTTGCATAAGACACCATTTTTTTTACACAACTCTGACAAACAGATAATGCTCCAGCATAAACTATATTAACAAGACCCCACACAAGCAAAATTGGAGCAAACAACTTAAAGATTTCAGGAAAAATTTGCATATTAAATCTTATCAACCCATATATTCCCGTGTTAAAAACTAACCCTGAAATTATTATATTGACTGGCGCAGCAGCCTTACATTGAATATCAGGATACCAACTATGAAAAAACACAAAAGGTACACGTAAAATAAACCCAATAAGAATATTCACAAATACCATAACCTGAAACCATACAGGATATAATTTTGAATCCATACTCAATGTTTCTATATTAGCAGTCAAAATATTACTAACCGCAAAATTATAATAGTAGAGAATCAACATACCAAAAAACATAAACATATTTGCAACAAATGAAACAGTAACAAACCTAATTGAAGATTTTTTAGCTTCCGAATTACCCCACTGAGAAATTAAAAAATATAAAGGAATTAAGGATAGTTCCCAAAAGATAAAAAACATAAACATATCTT
>JAZSES010000040.1:0-12487 GCA_045531805.1 Candidatus Limenecus sp.
TGTGCTTCTGTATAAATTGTTTCCAAATAGTCTTCTTGACTTTGTGATAAATTATTCATTCTTTGATTTTAGCATATTTTTGTAAAAAAATATAAATAATAATGAAAACTTGAGCATAATTTTTTATTTACGGTTTTTGTATGTTTGACATGACTGGTTTTGTAAGACATATACTTAAAAAGAGAAATATATATGGTTAGAGAAATCTCGATTTATAAATCTTATGATTTGCCTAAAATTGAATGTAAGCAAAAGAATTCGGCAAAATCTTTTGCACAGAATAAGCAACAAGACGCATTTGTTCGTATTCCTGTTCCTACACTATTGGCCTATATGAACAACATAAATAAGTTGAATAAATCAAAGTCATCTTTGTCTGTTACTTTTTCAGTTCCTATTAGCTCATTAAAAATTAAATATAGAGATGTTGCTAAATCGAATATTCAGAACTTAAACACTAGAGCTGGGCAAAAAGGTCAGGTGTTGAATTGGATTGAAAAATTGCCAACGGAGCAACTTTCTAGGTTGGATGAAATATATTCTTTAGCAGCGCAAGGAAAAACAAATGGTTCAAAAAAACTTGGTATTATTGGTATTGGCGGTTCAAAACATACAATAGAAAATTTGTTGTCTTTGAATGGGTATTTGGATAATGTAGTTTTTCTTTCTGCGGTTGATCCAGCTAGTATGGATAAATTTGTTGAAAGACTTGGTGATATAAAAGATGTAACTATTATGGTGGCTTCAAAGTCAGGTACAACACTAGAGCCTAGTACGGGTTATGAGTATGTGAAAAATACTCTTGTTGAAAAATTAAAAAATGATTATTTGCAAAATGGGTATTGTGAGCAAGATGCTATATCTATGGCTAATAGTGAAGCCTCAAAACATTTTATTTGTGTAACCGATAAAGATGCTAGCAAAAGCAAATTACGTCAAATTGCAAACGAAAAAGGGTATGCTTGTGGCGTTATACACGATGATTGTGGTGGTAGGTTTGGTGCATTTGATGACCATACATTAGTGGCTTTGGCTTGGTGTGGAATGAAAAAAGATGATATGAAAGAAATGCTTGAATCGTCTTTGAATGCGCAAAAAAAGTTTTTAAATGACGATTTGGATAATAATATTGCTATGCAACGTTCAATTTTTAATACCGAATGTATTTTGAATGGTAAATCAAATCAACATGATTATTATTTTGGTGATTTTTTTGAGGGAACAAAATTGTGGAATACTCAAATGAAAAAAGAATCACACAAGTCGTTGTACAAAGTTTCTGCTGATTTGATTGGGCCTGAATTTTTGCATAACTCTACTGAGAGTGATTTGGATGCTGGGAATAAAACTTCTTTTTATACGTTCAATAAATTAGCGAATGATAAAAGTGAAAAATACAAGTCTTATAATGCTCTTATTGATGGTTCTTATAAATCATACTCAGAACGACATCCTGTTTCTACAATTGAGCTTGCTGATTTGTCACCAAAATCTATTGGTGAATTTATTGAATTGAAACATTTTGAAGCTTTGTATACAGGTATGTTGCTTCGAAATTTAAATTCTGGTAATGGTTTTGTTCAGCCTGATGTTTTACCAGAAGTAGTACAACCTAGTGTTGGAATTTATAAAAAAGAAGTTCAGAAAATTTTGAATAGTTAGCTTTCTATATATTTTAAAAGTTTTTCTTCTTCTTTTGTTAATCCTTCTATAAGCATTTTGGTTATCAGTTCTGCGTGTATTTCATGTGCAAAGTTGTTTTCTGCATAAAAAGATAAGTTGTTTATTGTATTTTGATAAACTGATGGTATTTTTTTTATGTTGAATGCTACTAGATTTGGTTGTATAAGGTGTGCGCACTCATGAATTATTTTGTGTAAGTCGCTATTTGTTGAGCTTCCAAAGAAATCATCTTCGTACGGTTTTAGTATTATTGTTTGGGATGAGTGAAATGCCACTCCTCCAAAAGGAAAATATTTGTTTATTATAATTTCTTTTGGTAGTGGAAAGTTTTTTTCTTTTAATATTTTCATTGCTTTGAGGCATCGTGTTGCCTCTTCTATATTGTTGTCTAAATAAATATTTTTGATACCTAAATTTTGAAGTTGAGTTTTTATATTTTTTACTCTTGGGTTTGTGTCATTTTCACAAAGGTCTTTGTATAGTTGGGTGAGCTTTTTATCATTGTTGCTTTGGGTTTTGTTAATAAACTTTTGTACTTCAAGAGGTAATGCTCTAGTTTTTAATATTTTCTTCCAGTCTATATCTGGATCTTTCATATTTGTATTTAATAAATTTTCTGTTGCAATTTCAGCCACTACGCCTATTTGACTTTCTAGGTCTTCTTTGTCATAGGCATTTGCCAAAAATTCAAGACAATTTTCTTTGACAACATTATTTTTTTTGAATATTTCTAAAATTCTAGTTTTTTCTTTTTCAAATTCGCTTTCAAATTTATCATCTGGGGTAGGACTACTTGCCACGACATTTTCAGTATTGTCGAAGTTTGTACTTTGTATTTGTGATAAAGCTTTTGTTAAATGAATTTTCATAAAAAATTTGTTTATTATTATCTCTATCTAATAAACAAATTTTTGTCTTTGAAATTGCCTTTTTTAATTTTTGTTTGCAACGGTAACTTTATTATTATCTATTTGGGTAAGTTCTTGTTTTTTCTTTTTGAAGAAGAAAAATCTTATTTTCTTTGGTTGTGTTTTGGAAATATTTTCCATTTTTTCTATTTTTATATTCTTTTCATTTATTTTTGATAGTGTAGTTTGAGTTGGTGTGCTTGGTGTAAAAGCATTGGTTAAGAGAACAGATGTGTATTTTTCTTCTAAGTGTGCAAAGTCAAATAGGACAATACCACCTAGTTTAAGTTTTCTTGTTTCATGTAGTTGACGTAACAAATCGTCAGGATTGCCATTCATAAATGCAACAAATAATCCTGGATAGATTTTGGTATTTGGTTTTGAATTGTTTTTTATGTCTTGAATTAAGTAGACCGCAGTGTCTTTGTCGCAAGTGAGTATTAGCGGAGTGAAACCATCAACATAGTGATTGTCTGACCAACTTTTCCAATCTTGCATTTTCACTTCTTTACTTTTAATTCTGTCAGGGAAAATTACTGCAGTAAGTGGGATATTGTATTTTGATGTGAGTTGTTTTGCTTTGAATACAAAACTTGTTATTTTGTTTTGTCTATAGCTTGCCCAAGAATCCCATAGAGGAGTTCCATATTTTGCTTCTAATGGGTCGGTATTCATTACTGATTTGAACTCATTTCTTGCATACTCGGTGTATCCCCAGTTGCTCATTTCATATCCTGTAAAGGTCGCACTGATTGATTGAGGATATCTAATATAGTCAAGATTTATACCGTCAGGCTTGTATTTTTCAATTATTTCTTCAAGAAGTGTAATTAAGTATGTTTGTACTTCCGGATTTGCAGGGTCTAGAAAATAACCATTGTGTTCTGATAACGATGCAACCGGAGTTGGAGAATTATATTTTAGTTTTGTCACATTTGCCCATTTTGGATAAACACTGATTACATTGAGTGGATTGTTCATTGGGTTTTCATTGCCAGCATAGAAAGATTCAAACCAAACGTGAACTTTTAAACCTCTTTTGTGTGCTTCTTCTATGTAGGTTGCTAGTGGGTCAAAGCCAACAAATTCTGAACGTTGTGTTTGAACGCCGTATTTTTTTAATGTTTCAGATGGGAATATTGTTTTTCCTTGATAATAAGTTTCTAAAAATACAGTTTCTATTCCATATTTTTTCACTTTATCTAAAGTCTTTTTGATTTCATCTGGTGATTTTTCTTTTGGTCTTAGCCAAACACCTTTGAATTCATCTTTATAGTATGGCAATGCATATTGCATAGCTTTGTTTGCAGAATTGATTGCTAATGAGGAATACTTTTGTGTATCGTTAGGGTTTCTGTTTGCTCTTTTCAAGTTATCAAGTGCTTTTGTTATATAACTATGAGCAATGGAATCATCATAGTAAATATCATTATCTTTGTAATAACGCATTACTTGATCAATTTCTTTAATTTTTTCTTGGGTTGCAAATATGAAGCTATCATTTGTGAGGTAAGCATTTAATTCCATATTTTCGTAATCAATAATAACTTTTGAACCGACAGTGAGATTAGCATTCATCCAAGCTTTAGCTTTTCCGTGTCCGCTAATTACAAATCCATTGTTTGGAATAATTGAGTCAGCACCACTGATTTGGACGACTGTGTCACCTATAACTATAGCTTCGGCACCAAACTCATTTGTACCAGTTCTTGTTCCGTTTTTGGGGGTATATACAACTAATTGGTTTGAACCACGACCACCTGGATAAAAATTGCCTGTAAAATTGCTGTCTAGAGTTGGGTTAATTCCACTAATTTTGAAGGATGATTGTGTTAATATTCCCTCGTAAGGTATGATAAATTTGTTTTCATTTTTTTCTGTTTTATGAGATATATTTTTTTCTGATGCAACAGGGGGACGTTTTGAGATATCAATGGGTGTTAGTTGAATAGCGGCAATTGAATACCCGCTAGTAAAATAAAATATACCCAGTAAAACTGACAACTTAGTTACAATTTTTTTCATAAGCTTATTTAAAATAAAATTGACTATATTTATTATATTCCCCATTTCTAGGATAGTTTATTAATAAATAATTAAAATCAACTAATTAGTGCATATTTTATACTATTATAAGAATATGAGAAAATAATTAATGGAGTTCAATACAAAATTATGCAATACAAAGATTATTACGAAATATTAGGTGTAAAAAGAGAGGCTACCCAGGCTGAGATTAAGTCTGCTTATAGAAAATTGGCAAAAAAATATCATCCTGATGTAAATAAAACACCAGAAGCTTCGGCAAAATTTAAAGATATTAATGAAGCTTTTGAAGTTTTGTCAGATACAAACAAACGCTCAAGATATGATAGTCTTGGCGCAAATTGGCAAGCAGGTGCAAATTATACACCTCCGCCAGGTTTTGATAACTTTGATTTTGGAGGTTTTTCTCAAGGTTATAGTTCATCAGGAATAAATTTTGAAGATTTAGGTGGTTTTTCTGATTTCTTTAATAGTTTGTTCGGTGGTGGTTTTTCACAGGGTGGCGCTAGAGCTGGACGTTCATCTGGTGGTTTTTATGATGATTTTGGTGGTGGTTTTGCTTCTGGTTCACATCGTAATGCTGGGGCTTCTAGATCTAAAAATTCTCAGGTGCAAATGGATTTGAATATTACGCAAGATATTAAAGTAAGTGCAAAAGATATTTATAACCAAAAGCCTGTTAGTGTAAAAATTAGTAACCTTGAAAAATGTACGGCTTGCTCAGGTGTTGGTTCTATTTGTTCTCAGTGCCACGGTACAGGATTTGTTACATATTCTAAAAGTTTAAATGTAAAAATTCCTGTAGAAGTGAAAGAAGGTCAAAAAATAAGACTCAAAGGTGAGGGTAAAAACGGTGCAGGTAACACAAAAGGTGACCTTTATCTTGTTGTTAAATTCTCTGATAAAGAATACGCTATAAATGGTGTTGATTTAACAAAAACAATTGATGTTTCACCTGCAGAAGCAGTTGTAGGTGTAAAAAAAGAAATTGAAACGTTACACGGTAATATTGGTATAAAAATTCCGCCTAGAACTTCTAGTGGCGCAGTTTTAAGATTGAAAGAATTGGGCTTACCCAAAAAGTCTGGTGGTTATGGCAATTTGAATGTTAAAATTAGTATTGCTATTCCCAAAAATATTTCTGATGAACAAGTTAAATTATATGAACAAATTTTAAAGTTAGAAAACTAGCTATTTACTGGTTTTAAAGAGTCTTTATATTCTTTAATGTAGCGTCTAACGGTTGTGACGTTTACGTTTAGTTGTTGTGCAATTTCTTTCGTTGGAACACCTTGTTTGTAGGCTTTTATTGCAAAGTTTTTCTTTTTTATTTTATTAATATGTTTAATACTTGTCTTTATCTTATAACGTAGTTTTTTTACGTAATCTTTATTTAAGTCTAATTTTTCAGCAATTTTTTCATCAGGGTAGTTAGAACTAAGCATACTGTTTAGTATTTGTTTTCTGTATTCATTTAGTTTTATGTTTTTTTCTTTTAATACTTTTCTTATCAAATCTCCGGAGGCACCTGTTTTTTCACAAATATAAGATAGTGATGGCTTTTTTCTTAATAGTTCAATGATAATTGATTCAACTTTTTCTCGTAATTGTTTTTGAGGTGGTTTTATTTCAAATCTTTTATACAACTCATAAATCCATTGTGTTTGGGTATGGTAAATTTCAGCAATTTCTTTTGTTGTTTTTGTTTTGGACAATATTTCTAAATCCTGTTTTCTAATTTTTAATTTATTAGGATTTGCTGAAAATGATATATTGGGGTGGGTAGTTGTGTAAGTTGTAAAATTTAGCATTTTGAGGTTATTACTTTTTTATGTTTGTTTAATATAAAACTAGTAAATATTTTTTTTGCTAATAAAAATAGAATTTATAATATAATTTGTTTATGGATGAGAAACAAACTGGTAGTTGTTATAATTGTCAAAGCCGAGATTTTGTGCTTTTGCATGAAGGTTGTCGTGATAATCAAGACATTGATGTTTTGCAGTGTAAAAAATGTGGACTTCTTTTTCTGTCGGATTTTTCGCAAGTTAATTCTACTTTTTATGAAGATAGTGGAATGACGGCTTCAATGACTCTTGATGCTTGGATTATGAACACAGAACAAGACGATAAAAGACGTTTTTTTGCATTGAATGATAAACTTAAAAATAAAGTTGTTTTGGATTTCGGTTGTGGAAATGCTGGTTTTTTGAATTTTGTAAAATCGGTGTGTAAAAAAGCTTATGGGGTTGAGTTACAAAAAGAGTTTCAGGATTATTTTAAATCTTGTGAGTTAGATGTTTTTTCAGATGTTGCAGAATTGCCAGAAAAGGTTGATTATATAACGATGTTTCATGTGCTGGAGCATTTGAAAAATCCTGTAGAAGAATTGAAAAAACTTAAAGAGCATTTGACTGATAATGGTCGAGTTCATATTGAAGTGCCAAATTCTAAAGATGCATTACTCTCTTTATATCAATGTAAAAGTTTTGCTGATTTTGTTTTTTGGAGTTGTCATTTGTTTGTTTATAACAGTGCTGTGCTTAAAAATATTGCACAAAAGGCTGGTTTTAAAGTTTTAAGAATTGAGTACATACAACGTTACACATTAATGAATCATTTGCATTGGCTTTTTTGTAACAAGCCTGCTGGGCACAAAGTTTGGAAAAATTTTGATTATAGATTTTTGAATAAAATTTACTTTGCCTTTTTAAAATTGTTTAAAATAACTGATACCATTGTTATTGAATTAAAAAAATAAAAGCACTTCTTATAGAAGTGCCTTTATTTGTAAAAATCAGTTACTAAATTTTTTACACAGGATAATTTGCAGATGTGTAATCATCTTGTTGTTGATATTGTTGCTGTGTATATTGTTGAGCGGCTGTACCTGTTGTTTTAAGTTTTTCCAAGTATAGCTGTCCATTTTTTACGATTTGGTGTAGCTGGGACAAATCACTTTCAATATTATTAAGGATTTGTTCTGCATAGCCTTCTGCACCTTCTTTGATTCTGTGAGCTTCATCTTCTGCTTGGATTTTGATTTGTTTAGCTTCTTCAATTGTTCTTTCTCTCAATTCTTGGCATTCAGAAAGAACTTGTTCTTTAATTTTTTCAGCTTCTCTCTGAACTTGATTTAATAATTCAGATTCAGAAAGAATTTTTTCAGCTTCATTTCTTGCGTCCAATATGATTCTTTCCGCACGTTGTTGTGCTTCTATTTGAATTTCTTCACGACGACGAAGGATTGATTCTGCTTCTTTAATATCTTCTGGAATAGAAGCATCAATTCTGTCTAAGATAGCTTCCATTTCTGCGCTTTTAACAATAACAGAGCCAGGTAGAATGTGAAAACCTTTGTCTAATATTAAATTTGCTCTGCCCAAGAGTTCTTTAATTCTAAGTTGTGTCATAACTGATTTTTACCTTTCGATTTTATTTTCTTAAATTTATATTATTGAAATATTTTACCACACTTTCAGGAACAAATTTTGAAATATCGCCACCGTATTTTGCAATCTCCTTAACAGTGCTTGACGAAATAAAGTTATATTTGGGTTTTGTGATAAGAAAGACTGTGGTTATTGAAGGTGCTAGCGAGTTATTTGTTTGAGAAAGTTGCATTTCATATTCAAAGTCTGAAACTGCTCGTAAACCTCTGATTAGAATATCAGAATTGTTTTTCTTTGCATATTCAATCGTTAAACCATCAAAGCTATCTACTACAACATTTTCTAGTTGCATTTCTTGGACAGCTTCTTTTATTAATCTAACTCTGTCTTCAGTTGGGAGAAATCCTTTTTTGGAATTGTTTTTCAATACAGCAATTATAACTTTATCAAACATTTTTGACGCTTTTGACAAAACGTCAAGATGTCCTTTTGTTATAGGATCAAAGCTGCCTGGATATATTGCTGTTCTTCCCATTCGTTTTCTGTCTTTCCTACTAAAAACAATTTTTATATTGATGAATTTACAAATTCACATATTCAATTATATAATCGTAAATTTAAAATATTGCGATTTTTTTAATAATTGTTTATTATTGTTACAAAGTAAAAGATTTTTTTGTTATAATTATTGAATAGGAAGTTTTTATAGAGGGATTGGGTTTGATAGAAAGAATAGTTTTATTAGTTTTAATAAGCTTTTTATGGTTATTTTTGTTTATTTTCCAAAATTACATGTCCACTTTTTGGGCGATACTGTTCCTATGTGGGTTTATGATGTTGTACTGCGTGTACATGCAAGTTGCGACAAAACATCAAAAAATTAAATTAAAAAGAAAACCAGAGGAATTAAATTGGGATTTTAAGCCGTTTGTTTCCATAATGATACCTGCTCATAATGAGCAAGATGTTATTGAAAAAACTATTGAAAATATTCTTGCAATTGATTATGAGAATTTTGAAGTTTTTGTAATTGATGACAGAAGTTCTGATAATACTGCTGAAAAATTAAGAGAACTTGAACAAAAATATGATAAAGTTATTGCTGTAATTAGAGACAAAGATGCATTCCCTGGGAAATCAGCTGTGTTAAATGAAGTTTTACCAATGTCAAAAGGTGAAGCTATTTTGGTATTTGATGCTGATGCTAGAGTTAATCCTGATTTTTTAACAAAATTAATTCCTCATTTGGAAAAGGAAAATGTTGGCGCTGTTCAGGCAAGAAAAGTTATCATCAACAGGGACGAAAATTTCTTGACGCGTTGTCAAGACAATGAGTATGCAATGGACTCTCATTTTCAGGTTGGTCGTAATTCTATTAAGGGTGCAGTTGAATTACGAGGAAATGGCGAGTTAATAAAAAGAGAGGCTTTGTTAGATATCAATGGTTGGAATAATTACACAATTACAGATGATTTAGATATGTCTACAAGATTGCATATAAACGGCTGGGATGTACGTTTTTGTGACGATGTTTGTGTATATGAAGAAGCTGTTGTTAAATTTATCCCATTGTTGCGTCAAAGAAGAAGATGGGTTGAAGGTAGTATTCGACGTTATCTTGAGCATTTTTGGAGTGTTTTGTTTTCCAAAGACATGTCTTTGAGGGTTAGTATAGATATGATCGCTTATATAACAGAGTTTATACTTCCCTTTTGGATGATTTCTGAAATTTGTTTTCAAGGCTTCAAATATGTTAAAGATTCACCAAACTGTGTTATGTCATCCTTGCTTGTTTCTGTAATTGTTTGTGCTTTTTTCACCATTGGACTACTATATGGAATTAGGCGTTATAATAAGCTTTCTATTAGGGAAAGTTTGGTTCAAGCTGTAGAAACCGGTGTGTTTTTCTGCTTTGTATGGTTTCCTATAGTCTTATTTATTGTTTTTAAAATTATCTTTTTCAAAAAAACAATGGATTGGGGTAAAACTACTCATGGCGTGACTAAGTTGGTTGACAATTCTGTCGAAAGTTTGGTAGATGAGAATCAGCAAGCGGTGTAGTTATGGTTGGAGATATGAAAAAGTTATTTAAGGGTGGCGATGAATTAGAGCTTGTTGTCGAAAAAATGGTTTATGAAGGTGCTGCTTTAGCCAAGGTTGATGGTTATCCTATTTTCATTGATGGCGCGTGTCCTGAGGATAAGCTTAAAGTTCGTATAAAACGTGCCAATAAAAATTATGCGCAAGCTGAAATTTTAGAAATTATAGAAAATTCTCCGCACAGAGTGAAGCCGTTTTGTCCTATCCATAATGTTTGTGGCGGATGTGGTTGGCAGTATATTGACTATGATTATCAGCTTATACAAAAACGCAACATTGTAGAGGAGACTGTAAAAAAATTTACTGGTAAGGATATTGAAATTCGTCCAGTGTTGCCAAGTCCTCAAATTAGAGACTATCGTTCAAAAGTTCAGTATCCCGTTTCACAAACAAAAGTATCAAAACGTATTTTGGCTGGCTATTATAAAAGAGGTTCGCATGAACTTGTGAATGTGAAGTTTTGCCCAAATCAACCCAAAATTATTGATAAAATTACCGAATTTATCCGAAAAACTGCTCAAGAGTTAGATATTTCTGGCTATGATGAAAAAAAACATGTAGGTGAATTAAGACATCTTGTCTATAGGTATAGTCGTTCTGAAAATGAATGTATCGTTATTTTTGTTGTAAATACAAATAAGTTGAGTGAAAAGTTTAAAAAACTTGCCAAAAAGGTTATGGCTGAGTTCGCTCATGTTAAAGGATGTTTAGTGAATTACAATACATCTAAGTCAAATTTGATTATGACTGGTGATACAAACAAAATTCAGGGTGAAAATCATATTATTGAAAAAATTGATGGAAAAATATTTAAAGTTTCTGCAAATAGCTTTTTTCAAGTTAATATTGGTTCGGCTCAGAAAATATTTGATACTGTTAAAGATATCATTTCCGAAAATTATACAGATCCTAGAGTTCTAGATGCATATTCTGGTGTTTCCAGTTTTGGTATTTGGTTAGCTGATGTTGCAAGAGAAGTTGTTTCTGTAGAGGAAGCGCCGTCAGCGACAAAAGATGCTGCAGAAAATATTGAGTTAAATAATATTTCAAATTTGACGGCACTGAATGGCGATGCGAAAAAGATTTTTGAAGAGATGGTTTCTAATGGTGAAATGTTTGATGTGACAGTTTTGGATCCGCCACGAAAAGGTTGTGAAAAAGAGTCTTTGGATTTTGCAATAAATCTTAGTAGAAAAGCTATTGTTTATGTTTCTTGTAATCCTACTACATTGGCTAGAGATTTGGATTATTTACATCGCAATGGTTTTGAGACAAAGTATATTCAACCTGTGGATATGTTTTGTCATACTTATCATATTGAGTCAGTTGCTTGGTTGGAAAGAGTTTAATTTTGTCCGAGAAAATTCGTTACAAGGCACAAAGTGACGTGAACGAATTTTTGACAAAGTGAACCATTGAGTCGCAGACGAAATGAGTGAACCTGTCTGCAGAGCTGAGTGGCGTTTTGTTCACATAGTTAAGATATTTCGCACGAAATCAAAGATTTTGGAAAAAGAAGCCGGCAGCAATTGCGACACTAGATTAGTTTTATGCTTAGTTTTTATCTTATCTATAGTTAATTTTCTAATAATAGGTTAATTTGTGTAAATATTGTTAAAATCTTGTTCTATTTTAACTTGCGCCAAAAATATTACCATGTATGATAGTATATGTCAGAAAAGTTACCTGACAATTTAATACCCACTTGGCTAGTCAAACTAGCTTTAACTTTGTTGTATAAATTGTCTATATATTTAAATTATACTTACAATGTAAACAATTACACTAAGGAAAGGTAATACAGTGGAAGAAAAAGAAATTCAAGAAGTTGAAGCAGTAGAAACAGTTGACGCTACAGAAGTTGCAGAAGTTGCTGCTGAAGAAAAAGCTCCTGCTAAAAGAGGCAAAGGTGCTAAAGGTAAAGCTAAAAGAAAAATTGAAACAGTTGAAAATGCTCCTCAATCTGAATGGAAAGAAAGAGTAGTTCAAATAAGACGTGTAACAAAAGTTGTTAAAGGTGGTAAAAAACTTAGCTTTAGAGCTATTGTTATCGTTGGTAACTCAAAAGGCCAAGTTGGTGTTGGTTGTGCAAAAGCTTCAGAAGTTATCATTGCTATTCAAAAAGCTATTGCAGAAGGTAGAAAAAATCTTGTTACAGTGCCTATCTTTAAAACAACTATTCCTCACCCAATTGTAGGTCGTTCAGGTGCTGGCGAAGTTATGTTGAGACCAGCTTCTCAAGGTACTGGTGTTATTGCTGGTGGTGCAGTTCGTGCAGTATTGGAACTTGCAGGTATTGAAAACATTTTGAGTAAATCTTTGGGTTCAAAATCTCCACTTAACGCAGCTAACGCAACA
>JAZSES010000062.1:0-1724 GCA_045531805.1 Candidatus Limenecus sp.
CATATCCATCAAATCAGACTCAGAAAACTCTGCAGAATCATCTCCTTCTAATGTGAGATAATCAGATTCTGGTGTTTCAGGAACATCAAGGGTATCTTCAGCAGCTTTCATAGCATCAATTTGAGATTCATCAAGCTTTTCAGCTGTCAAAGCTGCAATCTGCATTCTCATTTCATCACGACGCTTCTGTTCCGCTAATTCTTCTGGTGTCAAACCAGGTTCAGCCTCAACAACATTACTTCTGTCATTTTCGACTTCAGCTGTTGCTTCAGGTGCTTCATAACCGATAAGTTTTTCACTTTCAAGACTAACGAACAATTCAGACTTATTAGTCTTCTGACCTGCTTCATATTCATCAGGCTTCTTGAAATACTGTGACAAATCTTCATAACCTGAAATACGAGAATTTGTCTCCAAATCATACTGATTAGGTACATCTATTGCCACAATTGGAACATTACCATCTTCCATAGCAGTTACGTCAACCTTAATAGGAATACCTTCCCATTCAACTTCTGTAAACAGATTAGGAATTTCCATTGCATTCTTAGGTTTACCGAATGGACCTGTTGGGTCAGCATCATAATCAGAACCAAGAGCTCCCTTTTCAATAAGTTTCGCAAGTTCTTTATTATTCAGCTTCCAAACCATTCCTATGTTTGGTGCACCGTTTTCTGTAAATCTTACCTGCTCTACACCAAATGGTAAAGAGCCTCTGATTGATGTAATCTTACCATCGTCAAAATGTAACTCTCTTACATTATGACCACCTTCATTACTAATTTCCAATGACACTCTCTCGAATGTCATATTTGCTTCTACATCAACATCAACAACATGTACAACATTTTCATCACCACAAGCATATCGTCTATTCAACTCTCTTGCTTGAGCATCTTTGTGGTCTCTACTATTATTGAAACCTCTAACAATCTTACCCATCGTAACTCTCCTTTCAATCTACAAGTAATGCTGCATTAACATTCAAAATGTTATCTTCCAGAATGGAATATGTAACATATACATTATGTTCATAGGTTTTAATAATACCTTTAGCATCCGTTTCCTTATAATTCAATGTCAGAATACCAGCATAACTCATAGCTGTTGTATCTACGTCATATGCAATTGGATATTGAACAAGATTACTAAATTTCATGTTCTTATCGTAAGCATCTAAAACGTAATGAGTTACATGTGTATCAGAAGGTGTATATGTATACTGTGGTGGTAACAAACAAGCCACCAATGTAGACATATCAGAATAATCCTTTACACCATCATTATGCAAATCATAACCTAAAATTTCATTACGCAATCTTTCATATTCTTCACCTGAATCCCAGGTACAATATTTTCTGAAAAACTTCTCAGCAATCTCTTTATCATGTTTAAATGATTCAGAGTTATCACCTTCATAGAAATGATAATCAGCTAACAAAGATTCCTGAGATTGCATAGACTTGAATTCATTGTTACGAATATCAATTTCATTTACCATTGCAACATATTCACTTTTCTGTTCAGCTAACGTATTTACATACGGTTCATTCATCTTTTCACCAATAATCATAGTTGCAATCAAAATAACAACACAAACGCCAATCGGCGCTAACCATAAACCAAGAGTCTTAAAATCCTCAGGATTATAACGACTTGGTCTCTTATTGCCAACAGGCATACCCTGCTGTTCTTCTACAGGTTTTTCCTCTTTCATAAGTCGG
>JAZSES010000341.1:0-6815 GCA_045531805.1 Candidatus Limenecus sp.
ATCTTAGAATATAATAACTAATAAATACATCTATGATTAGACCAAATTTATAGGATTATAATCACATCATCATTTGGTTAAGGCTGTATCAATTTCCAATGAGTTTAAATCATAAGAAAAACACAAAAATTATTTTCAATAATTATTTTGAATTTAATTTCTCATGAATTTATTATAACTCGAACAGGGTTTCAACGTCACTGACGTCCGACCTATTTACTGTTATCGAGTTTATATTAGGAGGGTGATAAGTATGCAGTTTAGAAACGAATATTATTTCCTCAGCAATATGTACCCTTGTACTATTGTGATGGACATTGATGGTAAAGCCTATACCTTTAAATCTGCAGAAGCAGCATTTCAGGCACACAAATGTCCAGAACGTGCTAAGGAATTTGAAAACATTAACGGCTATGATGCAAAGAAATTAGGTAGAAAAGTAAAGCTTAGACCTGACTGGGATAAAATAAAAGATGACATCATGAGCCTTGTTGTAAACAGAAAATTTACCTGTAACCCACAGTTACAACAAAAGTTAATAAATATCACAAACCCAATTGTCGAAGACAATACTTGGGGTGATACTTATTGGGGTAAGGTAAATGGTAACGGTGAAAATAAACTGGGCATCATCCTTACTGCGTATAGAGATGCTATTATGAAAGAGAGGTAATTTTATGATTAAATTATGTAACACAAGTAAAATAAAAGAATCAGACTTTGACGAAATCTGGGTAATCACAAGAAGTGCTAACAAGTTACCACTAGCTCTTGCAAATAATCCAAAAGTAAAAGTAGTACCAGACCTAGCTCCTGAAACAAAACTGTTCTTTCAGTACCTGGAATGGAAAAAGAATGGTAACTGGTGCTATGAATTGTTTAAAAGTAATTATGTACCAGAATTCATTCGTGAAATTAACCAGAACCCTAAGAGCTTACAGCTCATTGATGAACTGGTAACAAAAAGTAATACAACAAACATAGCACTGGTTTGCTTTTGTACTACAGAGTATATGTGTCACAGAAGCATCATAGGTGGCATTCTGCTCAACAAAGGTGCTAATATTGAATGCAATGTTCTGTATGAAAAATACAGACTGTAGTATTCGCTACAGGAGGAACTAAATGTTATTACACAGATACGAATTAACCTGTGATGGTGAAAATCAAGATGTTGGTTTCTTAGTTGGTATAGAGGATATAGGTCTGACTGCTGAAAAAGAAGAAGAACTTCTGCAGCCATTCAACGACAAACTAACAATACCTGACCTACCAAGTATGAGAAACACGGTATCATTTTTCACGCCATCAGGTAAAAATAAATTTCAGCAATACATTGATAAAATCATAGACGCATACAAAGACAGCATCTTTGACATTATTTGTGTGACTGTTGACTGTAATAAAGAATTACTAGAACAAGTTGTTTATATGGATGATTACCAGATATGTCTCAAAAAATCTACATATGAACAATTAGACAAAATGATACAACAATTATAATCATGAGGTGAAAAATTATGAACAAAACTAAATATAAAGTAAGACACATTTCATGTAACATGTCAGACTTCAATGCTGACCGTCATAGATTCAGATTCGAATACAATGGTAAAGAACATATAGCTGCATGTTATGGTGCATCTGACATTCACTTCGATGAAACAACAGAAAAGGAAATACCTGAAAACGTTTTATGTGAAGTGAAAGATGTCATATGGAACAAAATTGACAAAGAAGAAAAGAACTGGCGTTATCCTCAGTCTGCTTATGACATTGCAAATGCATATGTAACAGAAAACTTCAACTAGAAAGGATAACAAATTTATGAGTGAAGAAGCTAAACGAGTATTAAGATATCTACAGGAAGAATGCAGCGATTTTTGGCATGTGAAAGAAAACAATAATATTATTGACTGTTATTATATTGATATGCACAGATTCTCTATATCAAAAGATGAAGATGATGACTGGCAGATAACAGGAGAAGAAATTTCACTAAATATGGCATACAATCTTGCTATCATTCTCAACGAAAACTATTAAGAAGGAGAACAATATGGGAAGCTGGAACGAAACTTGCCAATTAAGTCACTTACCAATTATCAACTATGATACTGTAACATGTATCATACTTGTAAAACATGGTGATAAAATCAATCCATGTTATTACAACGAAAATTGGGCACCGTTATGCTTACCAATTGACGGTGAATATGATGACTATGGTGCTATTGAAAACGTAAAAACATCGGATTACACCAAGGAATTTTTAAGTTCTTTACAATACACATATGAAGATAATGAAGCTTACGAATTCAAAAACATCGAAGAACTGGTAAAAGATATTGTACATCATGGACTTTATCTAAATACTGACATGACAATAGGCGGTTTACAAAAATTAAAACTTGCTTGCGTATTCTACCACAAAGAACTGTATGATACACTTGTTGCTGATACAAAGCAGCGTAGAATAACAAACATGCCTAGTGTCATCTTAAACGACGTATATGAAACAAAATACGAACAAATTAAAACAAAAATCAGAAAATACATTCAGTGTAAAACCGAAATCAAAAAGACTAAAGCCGAAAATCCTAATGCTGACATCGAAATCATGATAAGTAATGCAATGGATATGAGCATGAAATTACATGAATGTCTATTCAAATCAGCTAAATTTGGATGGCAGTTCCCACGAAAATATCTGGACAAAAAGATACTAACCAATGACAACCTTGACAAATTTGTCGAAGAACTTATTGATTACATCATGTGGACAAAAGCTCTTGACTATGGTACTTATGGTTATTTATCCAAATGTACAGGTTTCTGCCACAGAGATGTTAGAGTACAAAGATTAGTAGCAAAATTCATTATCGACTTCAGTCACAGAAAGTACGAAGATGAAGATGATGAAATTTACTATGAAGAACCTATATCTTGGAACTCTTGGGATGATAACTCTCCATACTAAATCACAAAAGCCTATCGGGGACTCATCCTCGGTAGGCTCTTTTTTTTGTATTACAATAAGTATCTAATACTTATATTCATCACATGGCATAAGATGGTATGTCAAATCAGGTGTAATATATAACTTACGTTTGATAACAGAACCACAATAGTTATAATCTAAATAAAGTGTATCACCATCAAGATGTAAATCGACAGGCTTACTCTTTAACTCCAAATATAAATAACCATTTTGATTCAACCAACCTATGCCATCAATACCATTCAAAATACATACAAAATCATCAGTTGTAAAAATATCAAAATTACCCCATCTGCACAAAGCATCAAAATCCAAACCATATGAGTTCAAAAGATGAGCTAACAACTGTGCATCAAATGTAATTAAAGAATCAAGGTCATGACGTACCCTATTAAAAACATTAGAACTAAAATAGGGACGTACAACACATTTTGAAAACGGATTCATACAAACACTCCTTTCATGTGATAATTTGAAAATAAAAACCCACCGTCAGATACACGGTGGGTTCACATTTAATCCTGAATGTCAGCTGCTTCAGCATCTGCTAAACTGAAATAACCACTGGACTTAGATAACTTTTCATCATTATCCCAAGCTCTCTGATTGATTTCAGGATTTTGAGCAACAGGTGTGAAGACTGGAGTTCTACGACGATTAGCCTTCATACCAGAAGATACAGCCTTATACTCACGCTTGAGTGTATCATCAGTCTCATCAGTAAGAATCTTAGTAAGAACATCATCTGTATAAGATAAAAGTTCACCATCACTAAGACCTAAACCTAATAATACACTAACAGCCATCATCTGTGTATCACTCAACTTAAATACAATAGGTTTATCCTGCATTGCCTGCGGAATAGGTAACCCACGTCTGTCAATGTGGAGTGTAATACCAGACAACCATAAACCATCTATATTCATACAGTTGTCCTCCTTTCCTAATTGATTTCATCACCTTGCAAAATAGGTTCAGCAATAAAGTTAATTGATTGCTTACCCTGATAATATGAAGTAGCTAAATAGCCTTTAACATATACTATATCAGAATCAGTAGTAGCATTTACTTCGTCAATACTTGTGTTCCATAATAAAACATCAAAACCAGGGGCAATTGTTATTTTAACATGCTTTCCCTCTTTTAGCAACTGAACAGTGCCATGAGTCTTATTAAATTTGAGCATAATATTTGGTTCAGCAAAACCTGTACCAAATGGTGCAAATTGATGCATATCATACATAAACTGTTCAACATCAGGAATGAAATCAAAGAAATTCTCATCATAATCAAGAATTACATCAAAACCTTCCAACCTCTGAGCCTTTGTTACAGGTCCATCTGTAAAGACACCATAACGCTCAATATCAGACTGCAAATATAAGTACAAATCATTGATATGTTGAACTGGAACAGTAATAGCACATGCAAACTCATGTCCAGAACATACAGCATATCCAGATTCCATAACTCTTGAAAAGAATGGGTACCACTTTGGACTTCTGATAGAACCATCATACACCCAATTACCAGTTTCATTATCAAATCTAAGGTCATCATTTAGAACCACAGATGGCAACCCTGTTGCATTCATAACTTTAGCTGCCAAGAGCCCTAAAATACCTGACGGAGCATTTGCTAAATAAATCAAATTATCAAATGGTTGATTTTCATGATTAGTATACATCTGCTCAAAGATTTCTGTAACCATAACCTTACGAGTAGCATTTAATTCAACCAAATATTCAGCAGCCTCACGAGCCATTTCTGGAGTACCAAATACCATGTTATATACAACAGATACATCATCACTCATACGTTTGATGCAGTTAATAACAGGTATGATAGAATACTCTAAAAACTTCATATCAAATCCAACATAATAAGCATCTAAACAAGCTGATATAAAAGTATGCAAATTGTTATAAACATTCTGAATCACAGAATTATAACAAACACTTTTAACAATATCATCATTAGCGTTAATAGGATTGATATAATTAAAGAACCTCAACATCTTACTAACAATATAATGATTTCTACCAATCAAAGGCATAGAATCAGCAACAGTAGCAATAGCAGCTAAATGTCTCAACTTGACCAAATCTGACTGAACTTCAGACAACTTAACAAATTCTTCAGGATAAAGAGCTACATAACGCTCATAAACTTGGTACACAGTATAAGCACCACATACTTCTGTATCAGATTCAGCAAATTTTCTATCAAGAAGCCAATCAATTATAATATCAGCCTGATTGTTAGAAATACCACCTTTTACAGGAATATGATGGTCTGTGACAATAACATAAATTCCTTTTGATTTTGCATAAGCAATAGCTTCATAACATGAAATACCAACATCACTTGTAATCATAACATCTACATCACCAAGGTTATCAATATCCGCATTCGTAAATGAATAACCCTTGTCAATGCTTCTAGGTGCGATGAAAACATTAGTGAAACCTAAGAGATTTAATCCTAAATAATCAATAATACCAGAAATAATACCATCCGTATCATAATCACTCATGATTCCAATCTTAGTATCCCTTGGTAGATTATGAAGCACTTCACACATTGCGTCAGTACCATTGATATACATAGTTTCATAAGAAAACAACTTATTCAACCCATCACTATCAAGATTCCGACTCTTCAGAAATTGCTCAAAATAGTTCATAAGCTTCAAAACCTCTTTCAAATATATTTAAACTTTAATTGTTTACATTATCTCTTCTCTTATATTTTACCACATAATTGAACGAATATCAATTATTATTTGCTCATTTATGAGGAATATTTTTTAAAATAACAGATATTATGGCAAAAAAAGAGTCCGACTCCTCACAGAGCAGGACGCTTTCTTTGACTGTTAAATGCAAGGAATAACCAAGACCAAAAAAGTTTCATTGCTTATTCAATATCAATAATAACTTATATTGTCTCAAAAATCAAGAGATAATTTCAAAAAAGTTGAAATAATTTAAAATTATAATATGCAAACCTAAATACATCACAGTACCAAAAATTCGGTACCAAATTTTTTGGTACGCAAGAATCCAGTATTTATGCGGGTTTGCAGCTCATTATAAAAATTGGTACCAAATTTCAAAACCAGTTTGGTACCATGTTTTCCTAGTATTTATGCGGGCTCACAGGCATCTGTACCAAAATACCAACTTTTTTCAAAAACTTTATAATACGTAACACGTAATATATCACATGTAATAAAAATTCTTTAGTAAATATGTACATACTATTTATTTTTCTTATAATAATATTAAAAATTTTTGGTATTTTGGTACAAGTATCTCAAAACACCGATTATTACTGTGATTTCACGGTACCAAAAAAATTTTAAAATTTGGTACAGAAAATAAAATTTGGTACAAACGTTTGAAAAACCGCTTAAATAAAGGATTTTTTGGTACCAAATTTTCCAGATGTGATTTTTGGTACAACTTTCAACTAAGTTTCAAAACTAAGCTAAACACTGATAAATACTAGGTTTTTAACACTTTTCCTTACTTTGTGATTTGTTGCTGATTTCTGCAAAAATGATACCAAAAATTTAAAATTAACCATCACGACAATCTAACTTATTTTGTGATACCACTATATCTTGTGGTCTGATTTTTTATTTCACTATCATTTTATTAAATTATATGGTAATATTGCACAAAACACCAGTTCTATTATTTTGTAATTTATTCATATGATATTCTCTTAAATTACATATAAATTGCACATTTTATATGTTTTCTATTTTGGTGACATATTTTTATACTTTGTATCCAAAAATTTGGTA
>JAZSES010000360.1:0-4825 GCA_045531805.1 Candidatus Limenecus sp.
TTTCAAAATATTATTGATTTGTTGGGTTAATTTTTCATCTTCCATAATAAAAGGATACGATTTTATGATTTCTTTCAAATGTTTTTTTAGGGTTATTCTGTACAATGATTTGCAAATACCTCTTGCTCTTTGCAAATAAAAAAACATTCTTTGTATGTTTTTATTTAAAAGTGATTGTATTATTGCTTGATCACTTAGTAATTCTTTTGCTAATTTTAATGAGTGCTTTGAGTAATTTATTGAGTATTTGTAATTTTTTAAATTTACATTTATCAAGTAACTTACGACGCTATTTGTGTTGTAAATTGTATAATTGTATAGACGTTCTTTGGTTATGTAAATTTTCTTTGCTTTAATAAATGTTTCTTGCGTGAAAAATCCATCATCCATTCCATAAAGTTTTTCATTAAAAATTATTTTGTTTTGCGTAATAAACTTTTTGTTAAATATCTTATTCCAAGCCTCAGTAGGGATTTGCTCAAAAATGTTTTTAAAATCATCTATGCAGATATTTTTGTTGATATATAAATTGGGAATATTAGTCAGATTTCGAGTTTTATCTTTTGTAATACTTTTTCCATTTGCGTGGTACACATTTGTTGCGAAAGAAATAATGTCTGGTGTTTCTTTTTCTATTATTTCTATAGCTACACATAATGCATTACTCGGAATGCTATCATCTGCGTCGACAAACCATAGATATTCACCCGTAGCAGTTTCTAAGCCAACATTCCTTGCTTTAGCAGGACCTGAATTCTTTTGAGAAAATACTTTTATTCGTTTGTCTTTCTTTGAATATTCGTTTAGAATGCTTAAGCTATTATCTTTTGAACCGTCATTTATGCACAAAATTTCTATATTTTTGTATGTTTGATTAATAATGCTGTCTAAACATTTGGCTATATATTTTTCAGCATTGTAAACTGGTATGATTATAGAAATTTTAGGTATTGTTTGTTCCATTTTTTCACCTTTTATTGTTTGTGTTTTTATGTCTATTTGTTTTGATAGTTTTTACCTACACAGCTATAGTCAAAACCTCTTTCAAGTAGACGCTTTCCATCGTATTGATTTCTTCCGTCAAATATAATAGGTGTTTTCATTAGTGATTTTATTCTGTCAAAATCAGGTCTTCTAAATTCGTTCCATTCTGTCAACAATAGCAATGCATCAGCATTTTCGAGTGCTGCATATGCTGATTTTGAGTATGTTATTTTATTTCCAAAATAGAATTCAGCCAATTCAAATGCTTTTGGGTCAAAAGCTTGGATTTTTGCTCCAGCTTCTATTAATGCATTGATTATTGTAATTGATGGTGCTTCTCTCATATCATTTGTTTTGGGTTTAAATGCCAAGCCCCAAACTGCAAACGTTTTACCATTGACGTCACCGTTGAATTTATCAAGGATTTTTTTAATAAAGATTTGGCGTTGCGCTTTATTTATATCATCAGCTGCTTTTAGTATGCTATAGTCGCAATCGTTGTCAATAGCCGTTTTTGTTAGTGCTTTTACATCTTTTGGGAAACAGCTTCCGCCGTAACCTAGTCCAGGGAATAAAAACTGTGAACCAATGCGCTTGTCTGAACACATTCCTATTCTAACCATTTCGGCATCTGCGCCAACTTTTTCACAAATATTTGCTATTTCATTTGCATATGAAATTTTAACCGCCAAGAATGAATTAGCGGCATATTTTGTCATTTCAGCAGATTTTACATCCATCATAATTACAGGGTTTCCTGTTCTTAAAAATGGTGCATACAATTCTTGCATGATTTCTGATGCTTTTTTTGAGTTTGAGCCTATAACAACTCTGTCTGGTTTCAAAAAGTCTTCAACTGCTGCACCTTGTTTTAAAAATTCTGGGTTTGAAACAACATCAAACTCAATATTTGTTTCTGATTTTATTATTTCAGTAACTCTATCTGCTGTGCCAACTGGTACTGTTGATTTGTCTACGATTACTGTATATTTTTCAATTGATTGTCCAATTGATTTTGCAACTTGTTCTACATATTGCAAATCTGCTGAACCATCTTCACCTTGTGGTGTTCCAACTGCAATAAAACATACTAGTGATTTAGAAACGGCTGTTTTTATATCTGATGTAAATGTTAGTCTTTCTTCTGCTACATTGACTTTTATTAGTTCTTCTAGTCCAGGTTCATATATTGGGATAATGCCCTGTTTTAATTGTGTTAATTTTTCTTCATTGTTGTCTACACAGACTACATCATTTCCCATTTCTGCAAGGCAAGTACCAACTACTAATCCTACATAACCTGTGCCTATTACACAAACTTTCATTTTATCTCCTTATATGTTTATTAATTTCTTCTTATTTTGCTATTTTTTTTGAAAAATATTCGATAGTTTTATCCAAACCTTCTGATAATTTGATTTTAGGTTCCCAATTTAACTTTTCTTTTGCTAGTGAAATATCAGGTCTTCTTTGGGTTGGGTCATCTGCTGGCAAAGGTTTGTATACTATGTTCAAGTTTTTATTGATTTTTTCTTTTATAAGTTCTGCTAGTTCTTTTATTGTGAATTCTCCAGGGTTGCCCGTGTTTACAGGCCCCAAAAATTTGTCATCACTAGCCATCATTTTGATAATAACTTCAATCAAGTCATCAACATAACAGAACGAGCGTGTTTGTGTGCCGTCACCATAAATTGTTATATCTTCGCCTTTAAGTGCTTGGCAAATAAAATTTGATACTACTCTTCCATCATTGGGATCCATAAGAGGGCCATATGTATTAAAAATTCTTATAACTTTAATTTTTACTCCGTATATTCTGTTGTAGTCAAAAAATAAGCTTTCTGCACATCTTTTGCCTTCATCATAACAAGCCCTAATTCCAATAGGATTTACATTTCCCCTATATGATTCTGTTTGTGGGTGGACTTGTGGTTCTCCGTATACCTCACTTGTTGATGTCTGTAAAATTTTGGCATTGTGTTTTTTTGCTAGTTCTAGCATATTTATTGCTCCATATACACAAGTCATGGTTGTAAATATGGCCTTGTCTCCTTGGTATGCTGGCGGTGAGGCAGGGCAAGCTAGGTTGTATATTTCATCAATTTTTTCATCGATATTTAATGGGTTTATAATGTCATGTTCTACAAAACGGAAACGAGGGTTTTCTAATAGTTCTTTGATGTTGTCTAGGCAGCCAGTATAGTTGTTGTCTAGGCAAATGACTTTGTTGTTTTTGTCTTCAATTAGTCGTTTACATAAGTTTGAGCCAATAAACCCTGTTCCACCTGTTATTAATATTGTTTTACCCATTATTTGTGTTCTCCGTTTGTTTTGGAATTAATATATTTTGTCTACTTTTCTTTTATTTTACCTAGTTTTGTTCTTGATTAAAATTTTTGTAATCTTTTATATTATTTTTTATTTCTCTTTATATTAAATTTTAATCCTAAAATTCTAAATGTTTTATGAGTTTTATTTGGTGTATTTCTAACTGAAAAAAACAGTTGATACCATTTTAATCTTTTATCTAGTAGATAAAATTCTTTTTGAAATGTGTTGAAGTCATTTATCTGTGTAATTTGTTTGAAGCAACTATGTTTTTGTAAGCATTTGTTTTTTTTAATGAAATTTCTCATATAAATAAATGCTTGTTTTTTATCTTCATCTGCAAGGTTAGAGTAGTATATTTTCCACTTGTGGAAATTTTCGTTTATAAAATGTTTTCTAATGTTTTTGTTGTTTCTATTTTGTGCAATATAGTTATAAAAATCTTGCCAAGCAAATATAAAATCATATTTGCTTTTTGTGTTCGTTTTTGAATAAACTTTTCCCATGATTGAATCTGGGTTGTTAACTACATAGTTGTACAATGTTTCATCTAGTCCATAATAAGTTTTGGCGTTTAACATATATTTTTGTATGAATATAGAATCATCTTGCTCGTATTTTTCTGGGTATTTAATATTATGTTTTTCAATAAAATCTTTTCTTAAAATTTTATTCCATAAAACTGTGTTAATATTTTTTATATTTGTCGAATTTATCTTGTGTAGGTCTTTCAATTTTAGTTTATGGTATTCATTTGATTCTTGGGGTTGGATATTAGCTATTCCTGAACTAATAATCTTGCAATTACACATTGCTATATCTACATTGTGTTTAACAATCGCATCTACCATTTTTTCGACCATGTCATGTGAATAAGAATCGTCTGCATCGCAAAACATTAGAAACTCACCATTTGCATTGTTTATTGCCAAGTTTCTTGTTTTTGCTGGTCCTGAGTTTTCTTGGGTAATAATTTTTATTCTTGAATCTTTTTCTGCAAAATGTTGTAGTATTTCGTGCGATGAATCGCTTGAGCCATCGTTAACACATATTATCTCAAGGTCTTTATATGTTTGCTCAATTAGTGCTAACAAGCATTTGCTTAGTGTTTTCTCAGCATTGTAAACTGGGATTATAATTGAGACTTTTGTCATTACATACTTCCGCTATTTATCCGATGTTACTCGGTAGTTTTATTATTACTATTTACTAAATCTCATTACTTTTTATTCAGTAGTGAGAGCCCTTACAAATTTAATTCTATCACAAATAAAAATAATTCGTGTCTAGTTTATGTTTTTTTCTCAAGTAAACTAAAAGCCACCAATTGGTGGCTTAAAAAGGAGGAGGTGGGATTCGAACCCACGGAACGCTACAAACGTTCGACAGTTTTCAAGACTGCTCCAATCAACCGCTCTGGCACTCCTCCAACGAAGTTAATATCCATGTGATTGGATAACATTATACTAATCAAAAAAAAAATTTTTGTAAAGTATTTTATTGAAAAAAAACT
>JAZSES010000379.1:0-2693 GCA_045531805.1 Candidatus Limenecus sp.
ATTTACACCAAATGTACCCCACAAAGCCAAACCAAGATATTTTTTTGCAATTAAACCAATACAATGTCTTAACGAAGCACCAAGACCACCACCTATAAAAACTGCAACAAAATTAATCATAAAACATCTCCTTAATAATGAAATTTTACTTCAAATAATAAAGATTTGTATAAATTCCATAAAAAATATAACAAAAATATTTATGACTCTGATTTAATGTAAAAAAGGACTTGAATAAAAGGTTAGACAACAACGTCAGAAGCGTCATCGTCTATTTTTAATAATAGGAAGAGAGTTTGAATGAAGATTAGAGCCATCACAACTGTAAGAAATACAAATAACACTACGGCAATTAATAAAAAAAACAACAGTAAAAACAAAACAAATAAACAACAACATATACAATATCCTAACATTCCATCACAAGCTTACGTTGGATATGTTAATTTTAAATCCATTAAACCTGAATACGAAATTAATTTATCTAATGAAGAATTAAAAAGCAGGGTTAACACTTTAGGAACCTACAAAATGCTTGATACAAAATCATTGGCATACCGTAGCTTGGCTGATAACGACCAAAAAGCCTTAAAGCATCTTGTTAAAGCAGCAAGTATCTTGGACTGGGTTTATCTAAGACAAGACAATGAACACAATATTCCTTTTTACTACCATTTGCTAACAGAAACAGCTAACTACAACGAAAATGCAAAATTAGCACTGGAACTTTTTGAAGCACAAAAAGGTATTAACGCAAAAGACAATAATGGACAAAACGTTAGCATTGCAAAAAACCACCCAGCCACACTAGGTAGAGGATTTTACCCTGAGGATTTGAACAAAGAAGAATTCCATAACATCCTTTTAAAAATGCTTAATGATGGACAAACAAACGAAGTAAAGAAAATTTTAAATCAACGTTCTATTGTTGAAAGAGAAGGTGACGCATTAAAAGCAACAGATTATACTGAATATTTCCAAGAAGAATTTTTAGTTGCAGCAGAAGAACTCAAAAAAGCTGCCGCTCTTTGTACAAATGAAGAATTTGCAAAATACTTGGAATTACAAGCACAAGCTCTTACAATGAACAACCCACAACTTGATGCATATGCGGATATTGCTTGGGCAAAACTTCAAGATACACCTCTTGAGTTTACAATTACCAGAGAATCTTACGATGATAAACTTACCCCTACAGTACTTGAGAATCCTACACTAAAAGAACTGTTGGATAAACACAAAATCACACCAACATCAAAAGATAATATCGGTGTAAGAGTTGGTATTGTAAACAAACTAGGCACAGAATATATTTTACAAATGAAAGAAGCATTACCACTACTTGCCGAACATATGCCATTTAAAAATGAATACACGCAAAATATTTCAACAAAAAACAATAAACAAACTATGATTGATGCAGACATAGTTGCAATGATGGGTCAAATTGGTGCATATAGAGGTGGAATATCTTTGGCATCAAATCTCCCTAACAATGATAAACTAGCTCTTCAACAAGGTGGAGGTCATAGAAATGTTTATCACATACAAACTCGCCAAGCGAAATATTCAAGCAATATTCAAGAAAAACTGAACAAAATACTAGACAAAACATTCCACAAGTATTATGACGTGGACACATTGCACGATTTTACTATTTTACACGAAAACTTACACTCACTAGGTCCAAAAGATGGGTCGGAAAAACTTGGCTCATACAAACACGTTCTTGAAGAAAATAAAGCTGATATGGGTGCAATTGCAATGCTTGATATACTTACAAAAAATGGATTATACTCACCATTCAAACAAAGAAAATTAATAACATCGTTTATAGCTAGTTATGTTTTAAAAGGGCCCAATTTCGAAAGCGCCCATCGAAAAAGAAACATAATGCAATACAACTATTTTATTCAAAATGGTGGTATTACATTCAATGATGACGGCAAAATGATTATTGATTTTGATAAAATCACAGAGCTGTCAAAAAAATCATTGAAAGAAATTGTTAGACTACAACTTGATGGAGATATTAACAAAGCAAAAGCTTATGTAGATAAATACGCAGTATGGACTGAAGATTTACAAAAACTTGCAGATAAAATTAAATCAGCCGATACAATTACCAACAATAAAATTATTATGCCTTTGGCTGAAGCAATTTTAAGTAAAGACATATAAATCTTTCTACAAGAGATGTAAAGCTATTTCCAATACACTCAATATAAAATTAATAGAGGACAAACATGAGAATATCTACCATAAACAATTCAACGCCAACATTTAAAGCTACAATTGAAAATGCAAAATTAATAAGCCCATATGTTGAAAAAAAGGAATTTACTGACTTTATAGAACATATTAGTAAACTTGGTACAGAAAAAGATATTGTAGACTTTCAAGAACTTCAAAAAATACCGAGCACTAGTATGGCAATTTTGACTGTAAATTTAAAAATAAAAGAACAGACAAATGTCGATACAAGTATAATTCACATATTGCCACCTAATTCAAATTATAAAGCTATAGCTCTTGCCAGTACAAAACGCAAAATTTCATCTGCGTTCGAAACAGCATACAAAGCAGATTTTCTAAAAAACACGAAAAACAAAATAAAATCAGACCAAAATTCAAATGTTATTGCTGAGCAAGAATTGAAAATGCTACCTCAAAAGAAAATAAATGAAGAAAAA
>JAZSES010000263.1:0-7472 GCA_045531805.1 Candidatus Limenecus sp.
CTCCAAGCACTGTTTTTTTATAATCGTTAGGGCAATGAAAACGTACTTCTTTTGAAGAGCAAATTTCAGCAAAATCACTCAACATGTCTTCAATTTTGAAGTTTGGATTTTCTCTTCTTTGTTTTGCAATAATTTCAATAATTCTGCATCCAGCATAAATTGCATCATCAAAACCATAGTATCTATCTTTGAAGAATGTGTGTCCAGACATTTCACCAGCTAGGATTGCACCAGTTTCTTTCATTTTTGCTTTGATGTATCCGTGGCCTGTTTTTGTCATAATTGCATTTCCGCCCATTGCGTTTATTGTGTCATACAAAACTTGTGAGCATTTTACTTCAGAAACAACAGCAGGTTTTTCCCCTCTTTTTGTAAGCGGTTCACAAATATCTTTTGCATAAATTAAAAGTAATTTGTCTCCTGTCATAGAATTACCTTGTGAGTCAACAACACCTATTCTGTCAGAGTCGCCATCAAAAGCGATACCAATATCAGCTTTGTTTTCAACAACAGCTTTTTTTAAAGCATCAAGCGTTTTTTCATCACTTGGATTTGGATGGTGGTTTGGGAAAGTTCCGTCTGGCTCTGTAAAGAGTTCAACAACTTCGCAACCCAAATCTCTGTAAAGTTTTGGGGCAACAACACCCGCAGTTGCGTTTCCGCAATCTGTAACTACTTTTATTCCGTTGCCAATTGAAGCAAATTTGTTTGCTATATTTTCGCAATATTGTTCAATGATATTGTATTTTCTTATCATTCCATATCTTGTAGATGCTTGTCTTGCATTTACTTCTGCCATTGCAAATTTTTTAACTTCTTTAATTTGGTCTTCTGTCAAAGAACCTCTGTTGAAAGTCATTTTAAGTCCGTTATATTCGCTAGGATTGTGGCTAGCTGTAACTATTAGAGCGCCATCAACTTTTCCTTTTGAAATTACATTTTCTGGTATTTGTGCAAATTCAGAATAGTAACCAATTGGAGTTGGTGCCATTCCTAAATCAAGTACATTTGCACCTGTTGAGGTTACACCTTTTATTAAAGAGTCTGTCAAGGAAGGAGAGTGTGTTCTTGCATCCATACAAACACTAACCCAAATTTCGCTTGGTATTATATTGGAGTTTGAATTTTTATTTAGAGATTCGACGATATATTTTATGTAACCTCTGCCTGCAAAATAAAACAATTCTTCGGTTACATCTTCTCCGTAAATGCCTCTTATATCGTTTTTGCCAAAGGCTCTGAAATCAAGTGTTATACTCATTGCAATCCTCTCTCCTTGTCTAATATATGTATACAATTATCGCACAAAAATACTGAAATTGAAATTTTTTTAAACAGCTACGAGGCGCAAAAATAGTCATAATACGCTTATTAGCCTAAACGGAAATTACATATATGTAATATGGCAAATTTTGGAATAAATATAATTACGATATGGAACGAGATGAAAAAGAAATAATGAAGATTCTCGGGACTACTCTGAAGCTTTTACGAGAAAGCAAGGGTATTTCTCTCAATATTTTTGCGTATGAAAACGATCTTACTACCGCTACGGTAAGTAGAGTTGAAAATGGTCTTGTCGATACAAAATTTTCGACTCTTGTTAAATACGCAAAAGGTCTTGAGATACCTTTAGATGAAATTTTGCAAAATTTGAATATAGATTATACTCATGAAGATTTTTAGTAAATAGCAAAAAAAATTTTTACGGTTTTTTATCTCGATATGCAGATAAAAAATATTTCTTTTTCATTGCCCATAAATAAAAAATCTCAAGTAGCAAAAACTATGATAAATCGTCATAGTCAGCCTGTGTGTGATACTGTATCTTTCAAGGCCAAAAAGAAAGTAGATTTGTCACCTCAAGAAAAACTTGAGCGTGCTTTAGATATTGTTGATTTTTTTACTCAAGAAGAAATTATGAATTTGAGTGATGACGCTATTAACGAGCTTGAGGGAATTCAGTATGGGTTGAAAACATTTGAGGGAATGAGCTTTAGAGAAATATATTTTATTCTATGCAATTTGGGTGAGTTGTCATTGCCTGTTTATCGTGATTGTGCTGGGATGTGTCCTGCTTGTAATGTAAATGGTAGGCCAGCTGAATTTTTAAAGCCTGAAAATTTAAGAAGAATGGATTATGAAGATTTTGAGAATTTTACAAATGATTTGAAAGAAATTTCTTCTCGTTTGAAATTTGATTTGTTTGATAAGGCCGTTTTTAAAAATATTAAAGATAATGCCGAGGCCGGTGTTTTTACTTTTCCGGGGACTGCTCTTTTTTATGATTCTGACGGAAAAGATGTTTGGCTAAAAGACAAAGACGGGAATGTTCATGAATTTCCTGAGTTGAACAAAAAATTGTACGAAGCAACTGGTATAAGAGGAATCTTTGATACAGCTGGTTGGTCAAAAAATGATAAAAGAACACAGGAAAGAATGGAGAGACTTGTTGATTATTATTCGGATTTTGGAAATCAACAAGAAATTGACCAAATAAATATTTCCTTTAATACATATAATGGACTTCTTCAAAAAGCTAATGAGTACAAAGAAAAGGGTGATATTGAAGGGTATGAACGAATGAAAAAAGTTTATGTTTCGAATGTTGCAAATGCTTTGTATACTTTTACACCTTTAATTGATGAAGAGTTTTTTAGTGTGTTCACAAAAGCTGTGGATTATGGTGCTCCAGAAAAATTTGATGATTACAAAAAAATTGCAATTTTTGGACTTGCAGAAGATGTTATTTATCATCTTGTAGATAGATATGAAGAAGATTTGAAGAACAAAAATTATAAATATGTTAGAGATAAAGATGATATTTATGAGTTAATAAAATCTTTTGTGAAAGCTTTTGGTACGCCATCTACTGTTATGAGTCCAAGTGCTAGAGAAAATATTTTTTCTGATTTGAATAGAGAAAAATTTGATTATATAAAAGACAACAAAAACGCTACATATGATGACGTAATCAATCAAAGATTAACGAATATTCTTGTTGATTTAAACGGAAAAGTTTATTTGAACAATGATTTGGAATTGTATGAAACCGATTTACAATTAAACTTTAAAAACAAAGATAAACAAACAAAACAAATTTATCCTTTGCCAGAAAAAAGAATTTTACGGGTGAAAGAAAAAAGTTTTCGTTAACAAAAATCATTTTCCGTGAATTTCCATATATGTAATATTTTGGCGATAGCCCTTGTCTGTCATGGAGTTACACATGTAACAATTTTGGCAATTCAAAAATTCATTTGTTTGTAAAATAAAATCTCTTATATTATAATGTTAGAGCTTATTTTTTTTATGAAGTGAAATACAGTACTGGAAGTCAAGAGAGAATGGCATTAACTTTTCAAGAATTAATTTTAAATTTATCAAAATTTTGGTCAGACTATGGTTGTATAATTCAACAACCTTACGATATTGAAAAAGGTGCATCTACGATGAACCCTGCTACGTTTTTACGTTCATTGGGTCCAGAACCTTGGAATACTGCAATGGTTGAACCTTGTAGAAGACCTACTGATGCTAGATATGGTGAAAATCCAAATCGTTTGGGACATTATTTTCAGTATCAAGTTATATTGAAACCATCACCAGACAATGCTCAAGAACTTTATTTGAAAAGTTTGGAAGCGATGGGTATCGATTTGTCACAACATGATGTTCGTTTTGTTGAGGACAACTGGGAGTCACCTACTTTGGGTGCTGCTGGTGTAGGTTGGGAAGTTTGGCTTGATGGTATGGAAATTACTCAATTTACCTATTTTCAACAAGTTGGTGGTTTGGAAATTAAACCTGTTGCTCTTGAGCTTACATATGGCTTGGAAAGAATTGCAATGTACCTACAGAACGTTAATTCTGTATATGACGTTATGTGGAACAAAGAATTAAAATATGGTGAAATTTATTTGCAAAACGAGATTGAACAGTCAAAATACAATTTCGAGGTTTCTTCTGCAGATAAGTTATTCAAAATGTTTGATATTTTTCAGGAAGAAGTTGAAAATTGCGTTGAGAACAAGCTTGTTCTTCCTGCGTACGATTATGTACTCAAATGTTCTCATACTTTCAACCTTTTGGATGCTAGAGGCGTAATTTCAAAAGATGAGAGAATTAACTTTATCAACAGAGTGAGAAGAATGGCGGCTATGGTTGCCAAATTATATGTTGAACAAAGAGAAGAGTTAGGTTTCCCCTTACTAAAAAATAAACAAGTTACAATTTAATAAAAGGAAATTTACATGAGCCAAAAAGAAGTTACCGTGGCGGGAAAATTTGGCGGTTTGGTTTCAAATTTGTTGAAAACAAAAAATCCCGATGACATGCTAGCCCAATCAGCAGAGACAGGATTGAATAAATCCTTGAACTGGGTTGATTTGATTATTTTGGGCATTGGTGCTGTAATCGGTGCTGGTATTTTCTCCATGGTTGGTACGGCCGTTGTTGGTACTCCTGAAAACCCAGGCGCAGGTCCTGCTTTGATTATTTCTATGATTATTGCAGGTATTGCTTGTATCTTTTCAGCGTTATGTTATGCAGAATTTGCATCTATGATCCCTGTTTCAGGTGGTGTTTATACATACACATTTGCAACAATGGGTGAACTTGCTGCTTGGATGGTAGGTTGGGTTTTGATGCTTCAATATACACTTGGCAATATTGCTGTCGCATGTAGTTGGACAGGTTATCTTTTGCAATTTTTAAGAGGCTTTGAACCATACACTCAAGCTTTGCCGGTGTTTTTACAGCAAGCTGCACACCATATTATGTATCCACCTTTATGGTTGGTTAGTGATATCAACACAGCAACTGTTGAATATACAAAAATGGGCTTAAATCCAACAGAACAAATTCCGCATATTTTTGGCGTGATACCGTTCTGTATAAACTTGCCTGCTATTTTGATGATACTACTTGTTACTTCAATACTAGTAAAAGGTATTTCAGAATCTAAAAATATGGCTGGAGTTATGGTTGTTATCAAACTTCTAGTAATTGCATTGTTTATTGGTGTTGGTGCATTTTATGTAAAACCTGACAATTGGACACCATTTATGCCAAATGGTTTTGGTAGTGTACTTGTTAGTGCGTTTACAATTTTCTTTGCTTATACAGGTTTTGATGCAATCTCTACTGCAGCAGAAGAAACAAAAAATCCACAAAAAGATATTCCAATTGGTATTATCGGTACATTGTTAATTTGTACAATTGTATACGTTTTTGTAGCTCTTGTTTTAACTGGTGTAGTGAAATGGGATGCGATTAATATTCATGCTCCAATTGCACATGCTGTGCAAATGACAGGCCAAAGCTGGGTTGCTGGTCTTATTTCTGTCGGTGCGTTAACTGGTTTGACTTCAGTTCTATTGGTAATGCAATTGGCTGCAACAAGAATTTTATTTTCAATGGCAAGAGATAACTTCTTTCCAGCTGTTTTGAAAAAAGTTCATTCTACATACAAAACTCCTCACGTAATAACTTGGGTTGTTGGTATTGCGATGATAATAGGTTCTTTGTTCTTGGATTTAAATCTAGCAGGACAACTTTGCATATTTAGTGTATTTACTTCTTTTATCATTGTTTGTATAGGCGTTTTAATTCTTAGAAAAACTGATCCTGAAAGACCAAGACCCTTTAAAGTTCCATTTTCACCATTCTTCCCGTTGATGGGTGTGCTATTGTGCGGTGGGTTAATGGTTATTGCTGTAATTAGCATGGGTAAAACTGCATTATTATTCCCATTATGGTTGCTTATTGGTATCAGTATCTATGCGGGTTATGGTTATAGAAGAAACCGTAAAATGGAAGCGTTAGCAGAATCTAAAGTTGAAACTAAAATAGATGAAGTGAAAAAAGTTACTGCAAAAGATTAGTTTCAAAAATTAAAATTATAGATTAAAACCGACTTTTTATAGTCGGTTTTTTGTTGTCTTATTTTATTTATTTTATAATAGTTAGAGATTAATTTTAGATTATTAAAAACCAAATTTTAATGTTAAGGAAAATTATGAAGATTTCAATTTTAGGTTCAACAGGTTCTATTGGTAGACAGGCTATTGAGGTAATTCAAAAAATGCCTGAGCATTTTGAAGTTGTTTCTCTTTGTGCTGGTGATAATATTGATGTTTTGCGTGAACAAATAAAACTTGTTAATCCAAAAAATGTTTCTGTAAAATCAGAAGAAAATGCGTTGAAATTAAAAAAAGAATTTCCTAAATTAAATGTTTTGTTTGGCGAAGAAGGTCTGATTGAAGTTGCTTCTGATAAGACAAATGATAGAATTCTTGTTTCTGTTACCGGTAAAACTGGTTTAAAACCAACACTTGCAGCTATTGAAAATAATATAGATGTTGCACTTGCAAACAAAGAAACACTTGTAATGGCTGGTGATATTGTTATGAAAAGGGCAAGAGAAAAAGGTGTAAAAATTTTGCCTGTAGATTCCGAACACGGTGCAATACACCAATGTTTGTCAAATATTGAAGAAGTAGAGAAGCTTATTATTACTGCTTCTGGTGGCCCGTTTAGAAATAAAACAATTGATGATATAAAAAAAGCAACTGTTGAGGAAACTTTGAAACATCCTCGTTGGAATATGGGAAAAAAAATTACAATTGATTCTGCTACTCTTATGAATAAAGGTTTGGAAGTTATAGAAGCTCATCATTTATTTTCTATGCCTTATGACAAAATTCAGGTTGTTGTTCATCCACAAAGTATCGTTCATAGTGCGGTTGAATATGTTGATGGTAGCGTAATTGCTCAGTTGGGATTTCCGTCTATGCATATTCCAATTCAGTATACATTGACTTATCCGCAACGTTTTGAGGGAATTGAGAGTAGAAGTTTTGATTTTGTAAAAGCGGGTCGTCTTGATTTTGATGAACCTGATTTGGAAAAATTCCCTTGTTTAAAATTGGCTTTTGAGGCCGGCAATGCTGGTGGAACTTTGCCTGTTGTAATGAATGCAGCAAACGAAGAAGCTGTTTATGCTTTTTTAGACAAAAAGATTTCATTATGGCAGATATATGAAATTACAAAAAATATGATGAATGAACATAAAAATATTCAAAATCCTACATTGGATGAAATCTTTGCAGTGGATGAATTTACCAGATTGTCTGTTAGAAAAAATATTGCAAAAGTTTTGTAAAAATTGCTACATATTTTGAGATTTTTATACAAGGTTCATGCTAGATTATAATTAGCTTAAGGCCCCATTGGAAGTATAAATTGAAAGTTTTATATGTGTTTAACAACTGTCCTAAAAATGGATAAGAAGTTTGCACGGGGCAACGGGATAAAGAGTAAATATTTTAGTCAAGGAGATTATATATGCCGGATTATTTGACCAAAGAAGAAATCAGACAGTGGAGAGGTTCTTTGGAAAGAATTACCCTTGAAGAGTTTGCAAGAAGATTGGGCAAGGAAATTAGTAACGAAAAAGAAACCAATGATAT
>JAZSES010000397.1:0-5371 GCA_045531805.1 Candidatus Limenecus sp.
AGACCTACATATGATTTCAATGGAAATCCACATGAAGGCGATTATCGGACATCTCAGGGAACACCTATAGATGTTCCGATTAACACTGATATTTGGGCTGTAGCTTACGAAATTGACAACAATACAAATCAGGCATTCTTACGTTGTAAGCCTGTTTTAGGTCAAATTATTGAAGATAAGCAGCCAACATCTCGTTACAGATTTGCACCTTATGATACACATCATAAGAAACTCTTAAAATCAGGACGAGTTAGCTTCCAATGTCGTCGTTACGCTGATACATATGAAGAAGCAAAAGAAATGTATAACGAACTCGTAAATCAGAGAATTTCTGAATTACAAGACTTGATTGAAACAACAAAATCTGATATTCTTCAATAAAGGAGGTTTATATCATGAGCGATAACACTACATTCAAACCTTACCAATACGATGTTGAAAAGATGTATACGTACTTACGTGGATACCTTGTTGGTGCTCAATTAACACAGTCATTAAGAGCATTACAGTTTGCCCGTGAAAAACATAAGGACCAGAAACGCAAAAATGGCGTCCCTTATATCGTGCATCCTTTATCAATGGCTTGTTATGCAGCAGCATTAAATCTTAGAGATGACAACATTATATCAACAATCTTATTACATGATGTATCCGAAGATTGCGGTGTTGACATCGAAAATTTACCTGTAAATGATACAGTAAAAGCTGCTGTAAAATGTATGACTGTAACAAAATTCAAAACAGATAAAAGTAAAATTGAAACCAAACGTCGATACTTCAACAATTTATTAGAAAGCAAAGAAGCTGTCATTTGCAAAGCAATTGACCGTTACAACAATCTTTCTGATATGCCGTTTGGTTTAACACCAGACAACATTGGTAAAAATGTTGCCGAAACTGACGTATTACTTTTACCTGTATTAAAAGAAGCAAAAGAAAAATGGGCAGAATTATCTGATATTTTGTTCGTACTTAGAACCAACATTCGTTCTGTTAATGATATTCTGAGAGAACATTATAAAACAGAATATACAAAATGGTTAAAAGAATACACTTGCGACCAGTAATATTACATATTAACTACGTGTGCTTCCAGCCTGTGAGTTCCTCCAGGCTGCGGCACATATTTAGACTACTAATTTGGAACATTTTTGGGTTCAAACTCAATTAAAATATACTAACGGAGGTCTACTATGTACAATACAACTATTAGTGAAACTTATTACATCCTTGACAGACTCGCTGGAACTTTTACAACCTTATCAAACCGTCAGGATTTCATTCACCACTTAGCTGAAAAGTGCGTACATTGGTACAAGCGTGGAGGTACTCACCTGAACGCCATCAAGAATGAACAGAATCTCACAGGTAATGATACTACAAGATTCTCCGAATCTAAGTGCCATTACACAGAAGATGGTAACTATGTTTACGACTATCGTGTATGGTACGCATTAAAGCGTTTTACGTTTTATAGACAGTACAATAAAGGTCCTATCAATGTAATCTCAATCGAACCTTATATTGCTGAAATCGAAGAAGAAAAATCCAACTTTTACCGTCGTGCTAACCGCAATTGGTGCAAAGAGAGAAGATACAAGCCTTACCAGTTAAAATCTCATATGGGTAAAGCTAACCGTTATCAGTTAGACCCTGAATTAGAAACAGAATTAGCTCCATCTTCTCGTCGTCAGTCAGGTAAAGATTTCCACGACCCTTATGACCACTATTGTTCTAAGAGTGAACGCTGTTGGAAAAAGCAGACCAAGAACAAGCATCAGCACGGTAATGATACAAGAAATAAGCATTTAGAATCTTATTATGGCTATTTTGGTAATGATATTGACCGTATTGAATACGAAAAAAATATTGATACCTTATTAACAGAAGATTTCATGGCAGCTTAACGGCTGTCATGGAATTTTTTTACGTTTATAAAAAGGAAAAAATAAGATGAAAACTAATATTATATCTGGTATTATTGGATTATCCCTACTAATAATAACACTTATCACATGTATATGTGTCGCTATTTATTGCTTCAAAAACGGTTCAAGAAATATAAAAAATGGTAATACGATAGATGCAAAATTTTGCAACATATTTGGAACAATTTTATGCTTCTTATCATTATATCTAATAGTTTATATTTTGAAACCATTTATAACATACTTCATGTGATAGAAAGGAACAGAATATGGAAACAAATATTACAACGCTTACACCAACAAATGTAGAAAACATTTTCACAAAATGTTTAGCTTATACTGCAGATAACCCTGAATCCATAATCATTGAAGGTGTAGCTCACACATTTGCATTCGATAAAACAAAAACTGAAGAAAATAAAGATGTAATCATAGAATTACTCATGCAGCTTCCAGAAAACTTCAGAGAAAAACCAAATGGCGGTTGGAGCTTCCTAATGGCTTGCAATGATATAAATGGTAATCTATGGACAGGTTCGCACTTTTGCATGGAAAAACTATTATCACTTGGTATGGCAATTGATAAAGTATATTGTCTTACACCTCGTGAAATGTGGTGTATCATGCCTAATGGTATGCCTTATTATGCAATCAAAAACGAAGATTAGAGGCGATTCTTATGAACAATGAAGACTTATTCATGTTACTAAAACTTAAAAAAATTCACATAGATGATATTGACAATCCAACTGATGAAATGTTATGGTGGGCTATTCACAATAATTACACTGTTAGAAATCATAAGCTTTCAAAAGAAATGATTTGTGATATATTAAGTAAAGGTCAATCAAACCTAGACTTAAAACAGTTAGAAAACATGGAAATACCAGAACATGTATGGATTGATTACATTAACAATGTTGAATTCAATTTCTTTATGTTTAACAACATATTAAAACACATTATAAGCCCTGAAATTATAACAGAAAACATTGCCATGGCTTTATGTTTAAAACATCCACTTTTCTACACAGATAACACTATTAAAAATCTAGTACCTGATTCAAGAAAACATGAAATCTCAACTGTATTTTTTGACGGACTAAAGAACAAAATTGACTGGCATTGTGAACTACCAAAAGAGCTACCAATTTCACTTGAACAGTGGCAATGGATAGCAGAATCACAATACTTAAAATTATGTTCAGGACGAATTAAGACATATATCCAAATCAGAGATGATGCTCCTGATTTTGTACGACATAACATCCTCAAAAATACAAACCATCTGGACGAATGGGGTCCAATAACAGCCGATGATTTACTCGTATGGATTGATGCACATAAAGATGAACTTGATTCTAACAGTTCATGCCAAGATTCCGTAAAATATCATATACACTGTTCAGATATGGCTGCTGTATTATCAAAAAACGGTTGGTTTATCAAATACTTGAAAAATCAATCGAACAAAAATTGTATGGCTGCTATTAAATGTGACCCGTCTAACATCCAACACATAAGAAAACCATCTAAGATAATGATAGATTATGCTCTATCACTGGATTCTTCAGTTAGTAAATATATCAAAACTGAAAGTGAAATTCAAAATCAATATCCAGCTGATAACTATTTAGTCAAACTCCATGAAGATTTATGTGATGAAGATTATTTAACTAAAATTTGCATCATAAAAGGCAAAGATATGCCTAAATTCATGAACAAAACGACATCATTATCATTTGGTAACCTATATGATGATACAAAACACAATGTTAAAGATATTGCATCTTATCAACCAATCACAGATGACGAATTAAAAATCATTCGTAAATTTGGTTTAGATGATATTCAATCTGGCTATTTCAGTAATTTGGATTAGTCATCATGGAGGTAATAACAAAATGAAAACAAAATTAACACTCATCTTATCAATATGTATTTTAACACTTGTCGGTTGTGGAAAATCCTACAAAGATGCCGTAGCAGAACAAGAAATACAAAACACATATACAGAAACCAATGAAGATTACTTCACAACTATTATTGAATGGCAAAAAGGCACCGACAAATACGAAATTGTATACGCTAATGATACCAATGTAAAATATCTTATCATATACAGTGGATATCATTACGGAATCACACCACTTTACAACACAGATGGTTCTTTACAGATTTACGAAACCAAAGTTGAATCAAACAATGAATAAAAAATGAAACTGACCAATCAGTCAATTTTAAGAAAGGATGTGATAATCATGTTTGAATTACATGGAAAACATAATACTTGCAAAGTATTCACAGATAACTGTGATAATGAAACAATTTCACAAATTACTGAACTCCTAAATCAGGAATCAGTAAAAGATTCTCAGATTCGTATCATGCCTGACACTCACGCAGGCAAAGGTTGCGTTATTGGAACCACTATGACTCTTACAGATAAGGTTATCCCTAATCTTGTAGGCGTTGACATTGGATGTGGTATGTATGCAATCAAACTTGAAGAAACAGACATTGATTGTGAAAAACTTGATAACGTAATTCGTCAATATGTACCATCTGGGTTTTCAATTCATGACAGAGCCATTGCTAAATCTAATGTAAGCGACATTATCGCTCCAATTAACGTTGACCGAGCAATGAAATCACTCGGTACACTCGGAGGTGGAAATCACTTCATCGAAGTTGACCGCGGAAATGATGGAAAGCTCTGGCTTGTCATTCATACAGGTTCCAGACACCTTGGAATTGAAGTATGCAACCATTATCAAGATTTAGCATTCAACAAAATCAAAAATAATGGCATTCAGGAAAAAATTAACGAAACCGTTGCTCGGTTGAAAGCTGAAGGTAAACAGCACGAAATCGAAAACACAATCAAAGTTTTACGTATGCAGGCAGGTCCAGTTCCAAAAGACCTTTGCTATGTAGAAGGTGAAGATTTCAAGAACTACATTCATGACATGAAGCTTGCTCAGGAACATGCAGCTATCAACCGTTCAACCATTGCTACACAGATTATTACGCACATGGGTTGGCATATTGAATCATCATTTCAAACCATTCATAACTACATTGACATTGATAACATGATTCTCAGAAAAGGTTCTGTATCAGCACAGAAAGATGAAACACTCATTATTCCAATGAATATGCGTGATGGTTCACTTATCTGTGTAGGAAAAGGAAATCCTGATTGGAACTATTCAGCTCCTCATGGTGCTGGACGTATCATGTCAAGAGGACAGGCTAAGAATAATGTAACCATGGAAGAATTTGAAGCATCAATGGCTGGTATTTACACCACATCTGTAACTCAGAGCACCATTGACGAATCACCAATGGTATACAAACCTATGCAGGAAATTATTGACAACATCGGTGATACCGTTGATATTGTCAAGTCGGAGGCCAAGCGGTCTTAGGAAGACAAGAGA
>JAZSES010000310.1:0-22416 GCA_045531805.1 Candidatus Limenecus sp.
GTCTAGCGTATCCTTCTATCATCATTAGTTTTTCATTTTTCTTTTCTTCATAGTTGAAGCCAGCAGAGTCAATTTCTGATAAAATCGTATTGAATTGACTGCATTCAGTAAGCATTTCTAAATACGTAATGAAATTTTCTACGTTAGGTGATAGTTTGTATAATTTTTCTGATGTAGAAAGTGCTTTTGCGAATTTTTTATTTATTTTGTGTATATTAGTGAGTGTTTTAAGCGTGTCAACGTGTTCTGGATTTATATCCAAAATCTTTTCCGCATATTCTAATGAACGCTCAAAGTTGTTCATTAGAAAGTATAGATGCGAGATTTGCGAGAGTATCTCGATATTTTCGCTTTCAATACATAATGCTTTGTATAGGGCTTCAATTGCCTGTTTATAATGTTTTTCTTCTTGTAGCAAAAATGCCTGCTTTAAAAAATTTGCGCTTAATTCTTCACTCATACATCATCTATTCTTTTTAAGTATCTGAATACTTATTATATTGCTATTTTAAATTGTGGTAAAGTCGTCTAAATTATCGAATTATGTTTCTGTCACTGATATGTTTGTTACTCCAGCATCTCTAGCTTTGTCCATTAACCTTACTACGGCACCATGAGTAGCTTCTGGATGTGTTTGTATTAATAGTCCCTCAGGCAATACCTGTGCTTTTTGTTTTATAATAGATATAAGATCTTTCTCTACTATAACTTGATTGTCAATAAAATATTCGTCATCGTTGCTTACAACAATCGTTATAAGTTTGTTTTCATTTTTTATGTCTTGTACTTCTACATTGTTTGGTACCGCTAGGTTAAGTCCTTGTTGGTCTAGTAATGGTGCAATTACCATCATAATGATTAAAAGTACAAGGAAAATATCAGTTAGTGGTGTGATATTTATTTCGTTGAATGTGTTTCGTTCTCTCATCGACATTGTTTTTACCTATTCTTCTGATGGTATTTCGCCTACTGTGCCTCTATATTCATCGTAATAGTTGCTTTGTTCGTTTCTGATTTCAGTTTTCTCAGTTTTTACTTGTTGCGCTTTAGCTGGTTTTGTTAGTTTTTTTTGTTCTTTTTTAGAAAGAGGTTCACCAGCTACCACTAGTTTTTCAAAATTTGCATCCTGAGCAGCTTTCATTATTTTCATAATTTCTCTGCTTTTAACACTTTCATCAGCTTTTACTACAACTTCTTTTTTTTCAAGACTCGGTTTGATTGCTACTAGTTGGTCATATAAGTTATCTTCTTTAATTTGAGTACCATTAACAAAGAATATTCCATCTTTTGTTACTGATATAGTTGCATTTTTCTGTTCTACTGATAATCCACTATTGATTTCAGGCATTTTTATACTGCTGTCATTTGACTGGAATGTTGGTGCAATTACCATCATTATTATTAGCAATACAAGAAATATGTCTGTTAGTGGAGTTATATTGATTTCTGTAAATAGAGCATCTTTGCCTTTTGATGTCTTGAATGCCATTTTTGTTTCCTTAAAACTTTCTGTTTACTATAGTGCGATATTTGTCGGCTGTGTTATAGGGATTTCATCGTTGCTATCAACAAAGCTTAGGAATAGTAGTTTTATTAGTTGGAAGTCATCTTCGAATCTTTTAACCATTGATTGGAAGTAGTTGTATAGCACTACTGCGACAATTGCAACTCCTAGACCTAACGCAGTTGCAATTAGAGCTGATGCAATACCAGAAGCGACCGCTGCGGATTGGTTACCTTGTAAAGCTAAGTCTTGGAATGTGTATAAAATTCTTACTACTGTACCAAATAGCCCTAGAAATGGACATACACCGCCAATTGTACCTAATATTGTAAGATGGGATTCTAATTTTCTTGTTGCTAAACTTGATGCAATATCGAATGAACGTGAAAAACCATTTTTTTGTTCTGAAAAAATTCTTACAGCTTCTTCTGAAATGCCACCAATAATACCTCCAAGTTGAATACTCAAATTTTGAGCCGAATCAAGGTTGTTTCTTGCTAGTTCTTTTTGTAATTTTGGTATAAACAGAACAACGTCACGTTTATTTTTGCTATAGTAATAAAATCTATTTATTGCTACTGCTACTGTTAAAACTGAACATAAAAGTATTGGTGCTACAATCCAAATGTCTTCAATCATTGCTTTAAGTAATAGTTCCATTGTAATCCTCTTTCTATTTATCTTGTATTATTTTTTTTAGTAAGCCGTTGCGCCGAATACGTTATAGTCAAATGTGAATTGAATTTCTACGCTATTTTCTTTGTATTCTGGTGGTAAAGGTTTGAACGGCGCAGTTAGTTCTACTGCATTCATTGCTGCTCTGTCAGCTGCTGGCAGGCCTGATGATTTATATATTCTGTGTGAAATAAGTCTACCATCTCTAGCTATTTTGAATAAAAGAACAACTCGTTTGCTTTCATTGCCTTTTGGTGGTTCCCAGTTCATTTTTATTCTTCGTTGTAATTCTCTCATGTATGGTCCCCAGTCTGCTTCTTTTAGAGCATCAATACCAGGTGCACCTTTGGGATTTCCTGGTCCAGGGTTGCCTACATTGCCACCTATACCTGCGCTACTTGGAGAAAATCTGCCTCCAGTTGAAGCACCACTGCCACTAGGTGAAAAACTAGGGGTTGGAGCTTTGGTGCCTGAGCCAGTAGTGCCACTAGGCGAACCAGAACCGACTTTTGTACCTGTAACTGGTCCACCTGTTGGGCCTGCTACTTTAGGTGCCTCGACTTTTGGTACTGGTATGTTGAAGCTACCATTTGGTTTTGTTGTTTTAGGTATGCTTGGTGTAAAAGTAGGTTTTGGTGCTTGAGTTTGTGTTTTGGGTATACCTTGTGGAGTAGGCTTTGGTGCAATGTTTTTAGGTGCTAAAGGTACTCTTTGTGCAGGTTGCTGAATTTTTTGTTGTTGAGTCTTAGTTTGTTTTGCAGGTTGTTTTTGAATTTGTTTTTTTTGTTGTTGTTTTGGAGCTGGTGTCATTTTTTGAGGTTTGCTCTGTTTTGATGCAGCTTGTGGTTGCGAAACTGGACGGTTTGGGTCATGTTTTCCACCTGCTCTCGAATTTCTGTCAGCTCTATATTTTGTATTTTTGTTAATTGGTTCAGCTTCCTTGTTTACTAAAACAAATTCTATATCTTTCGGTTTTTGTTGTGGTTTTTCAAATATTGGTAATGTTATACCTAGTAATGTAAGTATAAATACTGTCAGCCAAGCTAAGCCAGCAACAACTGGATGTATAACGGCTGAAACTAATGCGCATTTAGGTATCGATAAGTCGTATTCATCGTCTTTTCTATAAATTCCGTTTGCGTATTTTGTTTCTTGTAACTCTTCGTCTTCTTCGTATGTGTTAATGTTACCTAGTATTGTCATTTTGTCCCCAAATCTCTTTTGTTCATAGTTTAGCAAAATTTATACTATAAAACAAATCACCCAAGTTACTGATTAATATTGGTAACCTTGTTGTGTAAATGTGGCTTGTTGGTCTAAAACTATATTCATAACAGTGCCGACAGGAATTGTCGCAGGTGAACCTTTATCCCATATTGATTTTGCTAAGCCTAAACCTGCGCCAATTGCTGTTCCATATACAGCACCTTTACCTGCTTTACCGCCAGATAATGGGCCCATTGCAACACCTGCAACTGCACCTGCTGCAGTTCCAACCGCAATATCTTTTGCATAATCTTTAGCTGAGTCAGCTTTTGTTCCACCTTTTAACAAGCCTGTTCCGTCGTCAGTTTGTATTTTTGCTGAAATTGGAATCATTTGTCCGTATGGTGTTACTATGCTAGTAAATTTAATCATTAACTGTCCGTTTATGCCAGCACGACCTGCTTTTTTTACTTGTATTACTGTCCCATTAACTGAACTTCCTAATGGTGCAATAAGTGCGTTATTATAATAAAAATTGTTTGATAATGTCGCTGTTACGCTTTGACCTAGTACAAGGTTTTCTGATGATAGTTCCATTGTAGCCGTAGTAGGGATTGCTGTTCCTGAAGGCACTGCCACGACTTTGCCTTGTAGAGGGCGTATCTGAGATGTATTTGCTTCTGCCACATTATATATTCCTGAATCGGTAAGACCTATGCCAAATGCAACCATTGTTGTTAATAGCATAGATGATACTATTTTTTTAGCTCTTAAATTTACCATACTTACCTCCATAAGTTTCACAAATTTCTTACATTTTACTAAACGATAGTAGTTGGTAAATTGTTCATTTTTATAAATTTAACCGTTAGTAAAATTCCCCTACACCAAATGTAAATGCACCTTTGCTTGTTCCATTTGGTACTCCTGTTAGCGGATAACCCCAATCTACGCTGAGAGGTCCGACTCCTGGTACAAATACTCTCACACCAACACCTGCTGTAATTGCATGTAGTGGTCTGTTATAAATTTCGTTTGTAACTGTAGATCCATAAATCTGACCAGCATCAACAAATGCGGCTAGTCTTATATTATCCAAGAATTTTGCGTCTGTAAGTCTGTCTATAAACGGTATCGGTGTTTGGAATTCTGCTTGTCCCATCATAAATCCAGAACCTGTACCAATACCACTCATTCGGAAACCTCTGACTGTGTACGGGCCACCTAAACGATATGCCATAACTTCTGGCATGTCTCCGTGTATTTTTCCACCAGCTCTAAATGCCAATGAAACAGAAGATTTTTTAGCTACTGGATAGTATTTTTTGATGCCGCCAGATAGTTTACCGAATGTATTGTCAAATCCATCAACAGCAATCATTTCATCAAATCTTACGTTTGCAAGTACACCATTTCTTGGCAATGTTGCACTATCTCTTGTGTCATAAACTAAGCTAGGAGATAAGGATACAAACAATCCACCTTGTAATTGTTCTGCACGACGACTGATTGGAATGTTGTGTTGTGCATATAGTCTGTGAATTTGACTACTGTCACCTTCTTTTACGTGTACATTCTCAATTCCTAATCCTAAAGAGCCTGTTAGGTGAGGGAAGTTTGTAAATGCGCGAGCAATCCTTGCTTCTCCACCAAATCTTTGTTCAACAGAAAGCGGGATTTGATAGCTGGCAAAATCTCGACCAAATGCTTTTATCATCAATGAATTGTCTGTGCCTCTGAATTTAGGCTCAAACCAGCTTATCTCAGCTTGTAAGTTAGCTCTGCTAAGCATTGAGCTATCAGCCATTACAATACCGGTACCTGCTAGTGCGTTTATTGATACTCTTTGTCCAAGACCTCTAAAATTATTATCACTAAAACCAGCTGTACCAAATAAACCAGTTGCTGTGTCTAAACCACCACCGATAGAGATTGTTCCAGTTCGTTGTTCCTCTAGATGTATTGTTACATCATAAAACTCTGGGTCGTCTTCATCTCTTTCTATAGTTCTCTTTACATCTTTGAATGCCTGTGTTCCATACAATCTCATTAAATCTTGTTTAATCAGATTTTCGTTATACACAGTACCAGGCTGGGTCAAAATGTTTCTTCTTACAACAAAATCTTTAGTTTTTGTGTTGCCTTCAATAATTATTGAACCAATTTTTCCCTCGTCAATTGTAAAATTAACAGTTCCATCAGGATCATCTGTTACGCTTACAACTCTAGCTAGAATGTAGCCTTGGCTTGCGTAGTATTCTTGTATTTCTTCTATTGTTTCATTTAGTTTGTTTATGTTTTGAGGCTTATTTGCTAATGGTTCTACTATTTGCAGTAAATCACCAGTTGCAATAGAGTTGTTTCCTGTTATTGTAAAATCTAAAACAGGAATGTTTTCTTCAACAATTATCTTTAATTGGATATTATTGTCACTTAGTTTTACAGGAATAGCTCTCATTTTTTCACTAAAATAACCCATTTCATGGATTGATTTTAAGTTTTGTTGTATTACATCAACGCTATAGCTGTCACCTTTTTGTATATTAATATTGCTTAGAATTTCTTCTGTTGGTACTAAATTATTCCCAAGGATTTGTACTGAGTCAATTTTTATATTTGATTCTAGATTTGTTTTCTCAGCTTGTAAATTTTGTGGTTCACTCTCTGTATTAATTTTATCCCACAATGAATCGTTGTTGTCTTCTAATTGGCGTTGTTCATCTTGCTGTTTGTCTTTTTTGAATTTTGATTTAACGTTCTTATTCCAAAATCCACTTATGTTCCAAGCAGCATGAACGGGGTATGTCTGTACTGTCATAACCCCCAAGACTAGTGCTATAATTGCTAATTTATTTTTAACAACTGAAATTGTTGGAATTCCTATCTCTAATACTTCCTCTAAAATTATAACCTTAAAATAAAAAAGTACAAAATGTAAAAATTGTAAATTTTATAGGTTTTATGGTTATCAAATCTCTCTCCTGCATTCAATTGCTTTAGCTAGAGTGATTTCATCCGCATATTCAATATCAGATCCAATAGGCAAGCCAAAGGCTATTCTACTAATTTTAATATTGAATGGTTTAAGTAGTTTTGTTAGATATAAGCTCGTAGCTTCTCCCTCTACAGATGGATTGAGGGCAATAATTATTTCTTTGATATTATTTGTCGCAATTCTATGTAGAAGCTCTTTAATTCTTATATCCTCTGCTCCAATTCCATCTATAGGTGATATTAGTCCTTGCAAAACGTGGTATTTACCCTTATATTCATTAGTGTTTTCTATTGCTATCAAGTCTTTTGTTTCTGCGCAAACACAAATTGTGGAGTCATCCCTGTTTTGTGAGCTACATATTTCGCAAGGATTTGTTGCTGACATATTAAAACATACATCACAGTAATGTATTGTTTCTTTTGCAGTAGTCATTGCATCAGCAAATTTTTGCACATCATGTAATGGCATTTTTAAAAGATGAAATGCTATTCTTTGTGCTGACTTCGGTCCAATTCCTGGTAGTCTTTGGAGATAGTCTATTAAATTTGCCAACGGTTTTGTGTATTGCATTAAAACAATCCTGGAATGTTTATTCCACCAGTTAATGCTTTCATTTTAGATTGCATTTGTGTAGTTGCTTGAGCTGTTGCTTGGTTCATTGCAGTGGTTATTAAATCTTCAAGCATTTCCACTGTATCGTCGTCAACTGATTCAGGATTTTCAGGATTTAATGCTGCCTTTGTGAGTTTAATATATTTGAATTTGCTTTGTCCGTCACAAGCTACAGTAACAGCATTGTTCCCAGAGCTAGCAGTAAATTCTGTATTAGCAAGTTCAGTTTGTGCTTCTTGTAATTTTTTTTGCATTTGCTGAGCTTGTTTCATCATTTGTACAATATTCATTTTAACCTCATCCCTTATTTTATATTCCTTGTTGATTATAGTAGAACTCAAGTTTATATGCAAATCTTAAATTTCATTTTTATGTTGTATATATTTTTTTTGAATAGTGGTATTATTTTTATATGGACGATTTTTTGAGAAGTAGATTTAGAGTTGTAGGTGTAGTTACACTTATTATTTTGGTAGTATTTTTTGTTGTACTTTTGTTTGTTCAACATAGAGAGAAAAAAAATACGGCTTTGAAGCTTAAGGTTATCTATTCAGATATCCTTCAGTCTTTGTTGATGTCTAAAAACTATAACGGTGTTCCTGGTGAATGGGGCTGGAAACCCGGCTATAAAAATATTGATTTGTTAGAAAATAATGTTTTTTCTCAGTTGAAAATCTCTCAAAATTGTATGGCGAATCCAGGTAAGTGCATGCCAAACGTTAAGTATAAATCTATTAAAGAAAAAGTTACAAATGTAAATCTATATAATTATCCGTCAATAAGATTACGTAATGGTATTTCGATTGCCGTTGAAACTATTGGTAAATGCAAGTACGATAATCAAGTTTGTGCTTTTATGTATGTTGACTTAAATGGTCCAGATGAACCTAATGCATTTGGTAAAGATTTATTTGTACTACAAATTGTGAATAGTGAAAATATGCCGTTGCGTGTTTATGATGAGAGATTAAGTCTCAGTGAATTGCGTAGTGATGAAAAATTTGGTTGTAATAAAAATGCTAAAATTGCTTTATATTGTTCTGCTTACATAAAAGCTAATCAATGGAAAATTACAACAGATTATCCGTGGTAGAGGAGTTAATATGTCAAATTTCGATATGAGTAAAGTTTTAAGTTACGTTCCAATGGTTATTGAGTCTTCTTCAAAAGGAGAAAAGTCTTTTGATATTTTTTCTAGACTCCTTAGAGAGAGAATAATTTTTCTTGGTGAAGAAATTGATGATGAAATGGCAAATGTTATAGTTGCTCAGTTATTGTTATTAGACTCAGAAAATCCAGAGAAAGACATAATGTTGTATATAAATAGCCCTGGTGGTGTTATTACAGCTGGATTGGCTATTTATGACACGATGCAACACATTAGAGCTGATGTTAGTACAATTTGTATTGGTGAAGCGGCCAGCATGGGTTCATTTTTATTGTCTTCTGGGGCTAAAGGTAAAAGACTTTCTTTGCCTAGTTCAAGGATTATGATTCATCAACCGTTAGGTGGGGCACAGGGTCAAGCTACTGATATTGAGATTGAAGCAAAAGAAATTCTACGAATGAAAAACATGCTCAATGGAATTCTTGCAGAAAACTGCTCTCAGTCTATTGAAAAAATTAAAGCTGATACAGAAAGAGATTATTATATGTCAGCACAGCAGGCTGTTGAGTATGGCTTAATTGATAGAGTTATTACTAGAGTTTAGTTTTTTAACATTTCTTAATATAATAGTAAATTATTTTATCTAATTTGTATATACACATGATTTACTTTGTATACAATCATTCTTGATTATATACATATGTATTTATTTGTTATCTTTTTAAATCCTTATGTGGTCTGGGTTTTGGCGATTTGTGCTGTTTGGGCTTCTTGATAAACTAATTAGGCAATTTTTCAAAATAAAATGTTTTTATATAAGTGTAAAGGTTAGAAAAATTGGTTATGTAGGAGATTAAAACAGTGTACGCCATTTTCACAATGCGAAAACTACAATTGACCCAGCGCATCAATAATTTGCAATTTAGTTTGATGCAAATATCACAGAAATTACAAGATTTATCTGTTTATGCTGGTAATGTTGCAGATGGGATTATCTCACCGAGTGAATTCTTGAATTCACCAGCAAGTATTTTCGGTGTGAATATGAACTTCTTCAATAATAGTGTTCCAAAAGCACTGTTTGAAGCTTCTAGAGCATCCCAAGCTTATAATATGAATTTGTTAAATATGAACAGTGCATCTGGTGGTCATTATGGTATGGCTGTTGATGCAAGCAATCCTCAGGCAATATTTGCAAATCAATTCTTTGTATTTAGTTCTTTCTTTAAACAGGCACTAGATGCTGCTGGTAAAGCTGAGGCTGCCAATATTAAACGTATAGAATCTGACATTCAAGCACAAAAATTAATGATTGAAACTCAATTAAAAGCTGCTGAAACAGAATTGAAAGCAGTTGAGGATCAAGAAATGAAAAATATTGAAAAAACAGCACCTAAATATGCTTAATAGTTAATATAAATATAAGTAAGTTATAAATTCCTCGTGTGTGTGAAAAAAAGTACATTACCTCAGTCTATGACTGAGGTTTTTATTATAACAATGAAAAACACCCTTGAGGGTGTTTTTTTGTTTCTCTTTATACTTTTTGTATTATCTCATCTAGTGTCGCAGTTTTGCTGACATTTTACTATTTATTGTTAGCTATAGTATTTGAATTGTTGTAAATGTTGCATGAGTTAGGTATTGAATAAAATGATACGTAAAACATTGTCATTACAACTAGTAATGTTGCGATTAATGTATATTTTGCAATCTTTATTTCTTGCATGTCCGCCCCGATTTTAGTAGTCTGCCTTTTTCTCCTGTGAATGAAAATCTTTGCCTATGCCATTGCGCAGAATGAACCGCCTACGTTGTTTGCTAATGGACCAGCTGTTTCAGTTCCTGTAAGTGCTAAAGAACCTGCTGTTTCTTGTTGTTTTTTAATTGTTGTTAGTGGAAATGTGTCTCCAAAAAGGTTTCCGATTGCTGATACCATAGATTTACTCCTTCAATTACTTCGTGTTTATTTTATATCTCGTACTTATATAAAAACATTTGAAATGTTGTGATTTCAATTTTATATATTTTCATTACAATTCTTAACATTTTCTTTTTATTGAAATATGTATTTATGTGTGTTTACTCTTCTGATTTGAGAACAATAATTAAGAAATCGTTAAATTTTCTTGAGAATGTATATTGATAACTTATAATATTGTATATGAGAGCTTATAAAGGACTTTTTTATGGGGAATGAGAACACTAATAATGAAATGTTAGATGAAAATATTGATGAGACAAAATCTCAAAATAATCCCTTTGTTTGTGACAAAGGTGATGATTGTTGTGCTCAAGAACTGACTGAAGAAGCAGTTTGTGTAAATGATGAAGTATTAGAATTGAAGTCAGAACTTGAAAAAGTTAATAATCAGTATATTAGATTAGCTGCAGATTTTGATAATTATAGAAAAAGACAAATGCAAGAACGTGAATCTTTATTGAAATATGGCGCTGAAGAAACTTTGAAGAAAATGATTGAAGCTCTCGACAATATTGATAGGGCAAAGACTTCTGTGGAAAAAATAGATGATGTAAATACTGTAAAAGATAGTTATAACCTTGTTTTTAAACAAATTTATGATGTTTTAGGAAAAGTAGGGTTAGAAGTTATAGAAACGCAAGGGAAAGAATTTGATCCTAATTTTCACGAAGCTGTAATGCAAACACCGACTAGTGAATATCCTGAAAATACAATAATTGCTGAATTGCAAAAAGGATATAAGCTAGGTGATAAGGTTTTGCGTGCATCTTTGGTTAATGTAGCAGTTAGCGAGTAGTTGAAGTCATGACGAATTATTATGAAATACTAGGTGTAAGCAAAGATGCTTCACAAGCCGAAATAAAAAGTGCATTTAGGAAAAAAGCTAGGGAGTTGCATCCAGATGTTAATAAGGCTCCTGATGCTGAGGCAAAGTTTAAAGAGTTGGGTAAAGCGTATGAGACGTTATCCAATGAAGAGAAACGTTCTTTATATGATAGATATGGTGAAGAAGGCCTGTCAAATGCTGGTTATGATACATCAGGACCGTTTGATTTTGGCTTTGGAAATATAAATGATATCTTTGAATCATTTTTTGGTGGTATGGGTGGTTTTTCAGGCCGTGCTGTTGACCCAAATGCGCCACAGAGGGGACATGATTTAAGACTGGATATTGAATTAGAATTTGAAGAAGCAGCTTTTGGCATTGAGAAAGAGATAAAAATTGATCACTTAGAGTTGTGTAAAGAGTGTTATGGTACAGGTGCTGAACCTGGCACTAAGCCTTCTGTTTGCCCTGAGTGTAACGGTCAGGGACGAGTTGTTAGGCTTACTAAAACAATTCTTGGTAGTATTCAGCAAGTTACTACTTGTCCTCGATGCGGTGGTTCTGGTCAGGTTATTGGTTCGCCTTGTAAAAAATGTAATGGTGAAGGTCGTTTAGAAGTTGAAAAAACACTTAAGGTGAAAATTCCTGCTGGTGTTGACAATAATGCCAAAATTCGTGTCTCAAAAGAAGGTGACGCTGGAAAGAATGGTGGTTCTAGTGGAGACTTGTATATTGTCATGTATGTTAAGCCACATAAAGAGTTTAAACGAGATGGCTTTAATGTACATACTGAGGTCGAAATTAGCTTGCCACAAGCTGTTTTGGGAGACACTATTACAGTGAATACAATACATGGTGAGAGAGAACTATCAATTCCTGCTGGTGTTGAATACGGTAAAATTCTCACAATAAAAGGAGCTGGTATTCCTTTCTTAGGTCATCAAGAAAAACGTGGTGATCATTTGGTTATGGTCAGGTATAAAGCACCGAAGTCACTTAATGATGAAGAAAAACGCTTGTATAAAAAACTTTTCGAATTATCTGAAAACAAAAAGCCAAGTGAAAAGTTTATTGATAAGTTTAAAAATGCAATTCACAACTAAGATGTAGTTAGGATTTATTTGATGAAAAAGTTTATTGGTAATATAAAATTATTATTTGTATTTGTTTTATTTTTTGCTGTGACTATGTCAGCAAGTGCAACTACTTTGCCGTCTAAGATAATAGACACGATCAATGCTCAGTTGCCAAATAATACGATAAGATTTGACGGGTTAATCACTGCGTCAGATGGTACGACTTATATCCCTGTTTTGTCTACTACGCCTGATAGAGATACAAAAGGCGAAATTGTTTCTACTTATCCTGCTGGATTAACTTTGAGTCAAAAGCCTGAGGTTGTGCTTTTTGATAATAATTTTGCTTTGCTTAAAGTCGTTAAATTGCGTGATGGTAGAGTTACTATAACTGATTCAAAAAATATTCCATTTGTTGTTAAAACTGGGCTTTTCCCTCAAGATATGCTAGTTCCTCCAGGGTTGGTTATTCCTGATGAATTACAAATAATGATGGGTGATTTGCGAATTGCAACGCAATCATCTAGAGTTAATGATATATTCGGTAGTGCTGAAGAACTAAATAAAGGATTGGTTGAGACTAAATTTACTCCAGTTAAATGTCTTGCTAATAAAACTTTATTGATTACATCTATAGGTTCAAAATTGATAAGTGCTGTTCCAACAAATTCTACAAATCCTAAATTTACACTTACATTAGAAAATTTACCGAAGTTTGTTAAACCCGTTAATAATGGTCAATATATACTTGTTGCCGCTGCGGGTAAAACATATATTGATGTCGCAGATGTTAGACAAGAAGTTTTGGCTAAGAAAATTGATTTGACTTATCAACCATCAGAAATTATTTTAAGTAACGACAAATTAAAAGCATATGTTGCAGTTAGTGATTCTCAATCTATATTTGTTATTGATTTAGAAAATATGTCTTTACTAGAAAAAATAAAAGTCAAAGGTTATCCTAAAAATATAACAATAAGTAGAGATGGTAATATAATTGCTTACCAAGACAAAAATACAGGAGATGTCTACGTACTAGAGTTAAATGATAGATATTTAAACAAGTTTGTATACAATGCTTCAAATGTTTCTAAAATAGTTGTTGAAAATGGTACTGTTTATTTACTTTCTAGAACTGAAGATTTGTTATTGGTCGTTGATATTGCAACTAAGGACTTGATTTATAAACAAGAAGTTGCACAAAAGCCTGTTGATATGCAGCTTATTGACAATAATCTTTATATTCTTTCGTCGGTTAATGAATTAGTATTGTTTAATACAGAAGATTTTTCTTATCAATCAGTTTTAAAACTTCCTGACAGTGGTTTTACTAGTAAATTAGTCAAAGTTGAAAATTCAAACTTGTTTTTGATTACAAATGTGACTGAAAAACAGTACACTATATATGACTATGTTAATAATACCGTTTTACAGTCTGTAAAAACCCCTTTATTTATTAGTGATTTGCAAATATTAGATAGTGAATTGAAATAGAGTACTTTATGAATGAAATAGGTTTAAAATTAGCAGAAGAATTAGAAAAAACTCAACATGAGTTTTGGAATATATCAAGACAGACTGCGGAATTCATCAGCATGTTAATCAAAATACACAAGCCTAAAAGAGTCCTCGAAGTTGGTACTTCAAACGGTTATTCAGCCATGTGGATTGCTGATGCGTTAAAAGAGGCTGGTAATGGCGGACATTTATCGACTATTGAATTTTATGAAAAACGTCAGTGCATTGCTCGAGAAAATATTGAAAAATGTGGTCTGACTGAGCAAGTTACTTTTTTGCAGGGGTCAGCTAGGGAAATAATAAAAAATCTTGATTTTGTTCCAGATTTTGTATTTATAGATGCGTGTAAACAAGAATATATTGATTACTTCAACATGCTAAAAGATAACCTACCTAAAGGAGCGGTTATCTTAGCGGATAATGTTATTTCACATGCTGCAAAAGTTCAAGATTTTTTGGATGAAATTGCCAATGATTCTCGTTTTCAGTCACAAGTTCTCGATTTACCAGCTGGCATGCTTATGGGGTATAAGTTATTAACCTAAAAACCGATACCTTTTAAGAAACATTTTATCCCTTTTTCAAGAGTGCTTTCTGGACTTATTTTCATTTCATTTTTTTCTTGCATCATTTGATTGTCTCTTTTAGTGAGTTCGTCTACTGGTGGTCTTATTGATAGTTCATAATCTGTTTCAAAATCAAATGTTAAAACCTCGTCATTTTTGAAATGTACCGTATATTTACCATTTGTGGCAACTTTTTTGTCAGCAACAACCTTTGCACCATTAATTCCACCTTTTTTCATTGCTGCTTTCAAGTCAGCTTCAGATAGTGTATTGACACCATCTTTTTTATCTTGATTGATTAATTTTTCCATAAAATCATATTTTTGAGTGTTAAAATCAGCAGTTCTTAAGCCTATACCTTTTGTACCAGTTGCTTTGCCATTTCCATCTGTACCAGTAATTGTACGTATTCCGTCTCGAACATATATTTCTATTGCATTATTGCCTTTTTTGCCTTCTGCATAGTTTGTTATCTTAACATTGGTGTTTGTATTTACTTTTGTTTTTTTTCCTGGTTGGTATTTGTTTGCAATTGTGAAAGTTACGCCCATAGTTTTCTCCTCTATAAAAATTAATCCTCTTAGATTATTAAAGTAATCTTTGTCTTAAAAATTGCTTTTTTGTAATAAATCTTAATAATTTATTTTTTGTGTAAATTATTAAAATCTTCTTGTTTTTATATAGATAAGTGTTTTTCAAGGAAATGTTATGGTAGATTATTCTAAAATTGGTTATAGACTTGTTCAGTCAGCTGAAAAAAGTGAACAACGCATAGGGCGCAGATTAGGTGCTACTAATCAAGTAATTCAGGTTACTCCTAGAATGTTAAATGATTGTGATTCTGTTATCATTCAAAATCGTGAGAAAGTTATTAAATACTGTAGTGATAAACCTCTTGATACAGCAGTTAAAGGCTTGAACTATTTTGGGGATTTGGCTCATAAGTTTCAAGGATTGTTTCTCTATCAGAATAAAACTGAATCTATTGAAAACGCTGAAAAATATTTCAAGAGTATAAATATGACGAACTTGTATAACTCATATAGAGATTATGGCTTGGATGGAGTTTATACATTTTTATTGAATAAGCAAGCTGCAGGCACACCTATGGATGTATTCGCTAAAGTAGAAAAGGCTCTAGCCAGAGAATACAAAAGTTTGGGTATTGATAAGCCTGATTACGAAATTATTTTAAAAGGTATAATACATCAAGGTGACATGGCATTTCTACCTTGGAAACAAAAAGGATTCGTTGTCCCAGGTCCGACTTCTTTAAAACCATATACTATTGATTCTAAAAATGTTACGGAGCATTATTTGTCGAAACATAGAGTAGATACAAAAATACCTGATGGTTTTAGAGATGGTGGTCGTAGTCTATATTTTGATAATAAAGGTAATATTGATGATTCATTCATTAAACCATATAGAGAAATTTTAGTGGTTGATAAAAATAATGATATTGGATTAATTAAAACTATTGACGGTTTTAAAAAAATATTGTCTAGACAGCCTAAGCTAACACAAGAAGAAAAACTAAAAGCATTGTATACATACGTTTATAACTTGTTTAGAGCTGATGCTCCTAAAGGTGCAACTGATATGTTTCCTAGTCAGCCAATAAAAATTGGATCAATAATTGGTAGTGGTGCAGGTTGTTGTCGTCATATGGCGCTAGTTGCTAAGTTGATTGGCGATGAAGTAGGTATTAATGTTAGTCTTGTGCGTGGCAAAATACAATCTCGCTCAGGACATTTGGGAAACCATATTTGGAATGAAGTACGTTTACCGAATGGTGAAAAGTATTTGTTAGATGTGGCTCAGCGTAAACTTATTAAATTTAATGCTTCTGATGATTTTATTAATCGATACTTTGATGTGAATAAAAATAAAATGTATTAAATAAAAAGAGGTGATAACAAAATCACCTCTTTTTGTCTTTTAGTTAGTTGCGTCAACTGTTTCTGTGGCTTTCTCAAAGATAATCTTTTTGTCTTCGAGTTTTGCACAAATTTTATCGCCTGCAACATATTTGCCGTTGAGTATCTCTTCAGCTAGCGTGTCTTCGATTTTCTTTTGAATTACACGTCTTAGTGGTCTTGCGCCGTATGCTTCAGAGTAACCTTCATCTGCTAAATAGTCTTTAACTTCATCAGATACTTCAATTGTGAAGTCATGTGACTGAATACGTTTTACCAAGTCTTTGAACATTAGGTCAACGATTTCTCTAATTTCAGGTTTGCTCAAGTGTGCAAATACAATGATGTCATCAATACGGTTAAGGAATTCTGGTCTAAATGATTTTTTCATTTCTTCCATAACTGTATCTTTTAATCTTTCGTATTTGTCTTTAGCTTCATTTTCTGCAACTGTAAAGCCAAGTTTTGATGTTGTTGTAATCATACTTGCACCAACGTTTGATGTCATTATGATAATTGTATTCTTGAAGTTGATGTGTCTTCCTTTTGCATCTGTCAAACGTCCATCATCAAGGATTTGAAGCATTATATTAAATACATCAGGGTGAGCTTTTTCAATTTCGTCAAAAAGAATCACAGAGTATGGCTTTTTGCGAATTGTCTCTGTCAAATGTCCACCATCATCGTAGCCAACATAACCAGGAGGAGAACCGATAAGTTTTGATGTAGAGTGTTTCTCCATAAACTCAGACATATCAACTCTTATCATGTTATCTTCTGAACCAAATACTGCTTCTGCAAGTGCTTTGGCAAGTTCTGTTTTACCAACACCAGTAGGACCTGCAAAGATAAAACTTCCAATTGGTCTATTTGGTGCTTTCAAACCAACTCTAGCACGTCTTATTGCTTTTGAAAGTGAAACTACAGCTTGGTCTTGGCCTATAACTCTATCGTGTAAAGTTTCTTCAAGTTTTAGTAATCTTTCAGATTCTTTTTCTGTAATTTTTGTTGTTGGTATGCCTGTCATTGTACTTACAACTTCGGCAACATGTTCTGGTGTCACAACAGGTTTGTTTGCATCATGAGCTTCTTTCCACTGTTGAGACATTTCTCTGATTTTTTCTTTCAAATCAGCTTCCTTATCTCTCAAGTTTGAAGCATGTTCAAACTCTTGATTTCGGATAGCATCTTCTTTTTGTTTGATAATACTTTTTAGTTCTTTTTCAAGCTCTTTACCCTCTGGTGGTAGTGAGCTTACGTTCAGGCGAACTTTTGAACTAGCTTCATCTATTATGTCTATAGCTTTATCAGGCAAGAAACGATCTGTTATATACTTGTCTGATAATGAGACTGCTGCGATAATAGCTTCGTCTGAAATTTGAAGTCTGTGGTGTTCTTCGTATTTTGATTTTAAACCTCTTATAATTTCGATAGACTCATCGATTGATGGTTCGTCAATCAGTACAGGTTGAAATCTTCTTTCAAGTGCTGCATCTTTTTCTACATATTTTCTGTATTCGTCAAGAGTTGTTGCACCGATAACTTGTATTTCCCCTCTTGATAATGCTGGTTTTAAGATGTTTGCTGCATCAATAGCACCCTCAGCTGCACCTGCACCAATAAGTGTGTGCATTTCGTCAATTACAAGAATTACATTTGCAGCTTGTCTAATCTCGTCCATTATCTTTTTAAGACGTTCTTCAAATTCACCTCTGTATTTTGTACCAGCAACCAATAGACCCATGTCTAATTGAATAATTTTTTTGCCTTCCAAAATATCTGGTACATCTGAATTTACAATTCTTATTGCTAATCCTTCTGCTACGGCAGTTTTACCAACACCAGGTTCACCCATAAGAACTGGGTTGTTTTTTGTGCGTCTAGCAAGAATTTGAATAACACGCTCGATTTCTTTTTCTCTGCCTACAACAGGGTCAAGTCTTTGTTCTTGAGCTGCAAGTGTAAGGTCTGTACCAAATTCATCAAGTGATGGTGTTTTGGTTTTGCCACCAGATGCTGTACCTGCTGTTGCAGTTTGTGCGGTTGGTTTTGATTCACCGAGCATTTTGATTATATTGCTTCTCAATTTGTTTAAGTCTACACCCAAATTTTCAAGCACTCTAGCTGCTACGCCTTCACCTTCTCTAATTAATCCAAGAAGTAGGTGCTCAGTTCCAATGTAGTTATGACCAAGTTGTCTTGCTTCGTCCCAAGATAATTCTAATACTCTTTTTGCTCTAGGTGTGAATGGTATTTCTACTGCTACAAATCCAGAGCCACGACCTATGATTTTTTCAACTTCAGTTCTTGCATCTTTCAATGTTACTCCCATTGATTTTAGGGTTTTTGATGCAACACCAGTTCCTTCGCCGATAAGTCCAAGTAATACTTGTTCTGTTCCTACGAAGTTATGTCCTAATCTTCTCGCTTCTTCTTGTGCGAGCATGATTACTTTTATAGCTTTCTCTGTAAAACGTTCAAACATTTACTAACTCCTGTCCATATTTATACAGATTTTTACCTGTTATGTTTATTCTACCTCAGAATATGCTTTTCTTTCAACCTATTTTATTTGTTCAAGTAGTCTTTTTGCAGGAAAGTATCCAAAGCCCTTTTCCAAGCTTGTGTTTAGTGCTTGTTTTGCCATTTTTAAATCTCCATTATTTATGTAACATTTTGCGAGCATAAAATGCACTTCAGGGTCAACGTAACAGACATCTTTTGCTTTTTGTAGAAACATGTCGGCTAGTTCATAATAATTGTTGTTTAGAAATACTCTTCCTATAAATTTGTAACTTTCTTGATTGTTTTTATATAGTAGGTGTGCTCCATTAACTATGTTTTCACAGTATTCTATTTGCTTGGCGTTTAGTAAAGCATCTAGATCAACTTCAAGAAATGCCCTAATTTGAAAAAAAGTAGGTATATTTACTACATATAGGTTTATAAATTGTAGCAACGATTCCCCCCATAATAAGGCAGGATTTTCTTCTTTTATATTTTTCCAGATATCTTTTGTGTTTTCGATATTTCCTCTTAGTAATTCGCAACGCCCAAATTCGTATAGCATACCTAGCTTTGCGTATGTATATGATGCCTTTTCATAGTTTTGCATTTCTAAATAAGAACGAGCAAGAAAAACTAATTCTTGCCTGTTCTGTGTATTTTTTAAAGCTTCTATTAACCCACTGTAATTTTTTTGAACGTAAAATGAGTCTAGTAATTCTTTTTCTTCCATTTTATTTTTTGCGTACGATTTTTGTCGTTAGGGTTGCAAAGTTTTGAGTATTGAATGTATTTGTTTTTTCTTTCAATAGTTCTTGCAATGCACTCATTGACGTAGTTGATACTTTTCCGCTGTCTGTATTTGCAGACTTAATTTCTCTATATAATTCTTCTCTGTATACAGATACATTTTTTGGTGCATTGATACCAATTCTAACAGTATTTTGGTTCGCATCAAGTACAATTACTTCTATATCGTCATTTAATATTATTTTTTCGCCTATTTTTCTTGCTAATACCAGCATTATTTTCTCCTATAGTAATTCAAATCCTTTTGTCTTTAGCCTATACAGTTTCATCCTTGAACAGTGGCTGTTTAACGGGGTAATTGGAATTAGATAATATCATCTGCATTCCTTGTTTTGTCCCTGCGTTAATAATTATAGGTGCGAGCAAATTAATTGTTGCTTTTCTTGGGTTTGATGATGGTATTGTTACTATGTTTAGTGAAATAAGTGTTTCAACAGATGTCAAGCCTATTTTGTCTGCTTTTTCTGTTGGTATTTCAAATTGGTATTCTATGTCAAATATGGCAGGTGATGTTACGGGAAATGCTATATCTCCAGCTTCAATTGATTGTAACCATTTAAATGCAGAATTTTCTTGATGTTCTACTAGTACAAAATTCTTCAAATCATCGTACCCAATTATTGGTTCGACAAATTCAAATATTAGGTTGTCATCAATTTCTATTTCCCCAAATTTTGTTGTATTGATTATCATTTTCTTCCCCAGTGAATTTATTTACTTAGTACATTTGCATTTGAGACATCATCATTGTTTGAATAAGCTCAGGTGACAAATTATTATTTCCATTTTGTCCTTGTTGCATTAATAGGTATGGCAATATATTCATATTGTTTTGTGTCTCATTATTTCCAAGCAACATATTCATTTGCATCATTTCTGGATTTTGATACATTGACATGTTGGTGGCATTTAAAGGATTAAACCCAACTTTTGCAAGTGTTTTAACAGCTTCTGCTATCTCATCATTTGTTGGGGTATCACTTTTTTTTTTGACAAATCGTTATTGATATTTTCCTTAATTCTGTTTAGTTTTTTCTCGTTGATTTCTTTTTGAACAGAATTATGAATTTGTTTTGATGATTTAACAAACATATCAAGTTCAGGTTTGTTTTGTTCATATTTTTCACAAGCTTCTTGAGAAGTTGTACAAGCAATACCTTTTGTTGCATATTCAGTCAATGTTGAATTTACGTTTAAAGTTACAACTTTTTCAAATGCTGCTATAGCATCTTCGGTCTTACCCAATTGTTGATAAGAAAGTGCTTGATAGTAATATGCATAAGCGTCAGATGGGTTTTTGTCAATTATTTCTTGTGATTTTTGAATACATCCGACATAATTTTGATTTTTATACATACCAATTATGTTTCTCAAAGTCGCATCAGTATTTTCCTGTGCCAAACAGTAGTTTGTTAGAGTAAATAGTGATAAGCTAACTGCTATAACTGCGATTAATTTTTTCAATTTCATACCTCTATATCCTTCACCTTTTATATTTAATTATTTAAAATCATAAGTCAACTTTATTTATTATATAGTATTTTCTTTTTTGTTGCCTAGTATATTTGGTCTAAAATCTGTAATTTGTGTTACATTTTGTATATTTCATTAATTAATTTGTCTTCGAAGTTTTTGATATCTCTTGGGTTTAGGTTGTGATTTTGTATAATGATTGCAAAACTATATTTTTTCTCGGATTTGGTGTCTATGTAACCTGCGATTGAGCTTATGCCACTTGCTGTACCTGTTTTAGCTCTTACTTTTAGGCTTATGTTAAGCAATCTATTTGCGAGAGTACCCTCTATCGGTTTTGCTAGTAGTTTTTCGAAACTTTGAAAATCATCTTCTTTGTATATTTTATTTAATGCAGAAGTAACCCAGTCTGCAGTAAGTAAGTTGTTTCTTGATATACCACAGCCATCTACAATTATATGTCCATCGTCACTAAGCGTTGAGTATTCTTTTTCGAACATTTCTACCGCATTTTCTGTTGTTCCTTGTTTATTGCTAAAGTGGCCACCAGCAACTTTGAATATCATTTCTGAATAAAAGTTGTTGCTATTTTTTAGAGTTAAACCAACTAAATCTGCTAGCGGTTGGCTGGTTATTTCCGTAAGGAATTTTGTATTGTTGCTGATTGGTGCAATCTTTAGCGTCCCATTTGTTTTTATTTTTGCCTTTTTTATTGCATTGTTTAATTCGATTGTAAAATATTTTTCAGGTAGATTAACTGGTAATGTTACTATTTCTTCCTTTTTAATTATACCTGTAATTATTGTTGTGTCAGACGTATTCCAAGGCATTCTCTCAAATGAGAGGTTGTTGGTATTCCCTTGCTTCACTTTGTTAACAATTTGCATTGGATAGGAGCTTTGATTGTTTATTTCTGGAGTTATACCATTTTTATTTGGTGTTATTTTTATAGATATTTTATTTTCGTTTATTGAGTATGGAGAATATTTTGGTAGTAGTTTACTTGCGTCATCATCCCACATCCAACCAATGCCCCACTGTTTGTTATCAATAATAGTAGGGTCTATTATAAGGTCATTAAATATTGTTTCTGGATATTGTTCTTTTATTTTATTGAATAAATTTGTCAGCTTTTCAGTTGTTAAGGATGGGTCTCCACCAAGTTTTATGTATAGATTATTTTCATCGTCTGTATAAGCTGTTGTATTGAATGTATATTCTTTTCCTAGCTCTTTGTAAGCGCTTCTTAGTGTAAATATTTTTTGTATCGATGCTGGATTCAATAGTTTGTTCTGGTTGTATTCATAGACAACTTTGCCTGTTTTGGTGTCTTTTACAGAAACGGCTATTGTTGATGTTTTATTAAGATACGTTTTCTGAATTATTGAATCTAGCGTATTTGATGATGCACTTAATGTGCTTATAAAAAATGTTATGATTGTTGTTAATATTAATCTACATCTAGCCATTAACTTTTATCTCCTCAATGTCAAAGTTCGTAAAACAAGTATCTCTTCTGTCTCTTAGTAATGGAAAATCTTGTCTTAATTTTTTAACTTTTTCTAAGTCTATTTCTACGAATAAACAATCTTCTTCGCTACCTAGTTTTTCTATTATATCACCCCATGGGTCTATTACC
>JAZSES010000090.1:0-5884 GCA_045531805.1 Candidatus Limenecus sp.
GGTAATAATTTTTTTTTCTGTCAAAAGAGCAAACTTTACTCTCGTTTGAGTTTATTTTAGTAATCTGTATTTTGTGATAGTTTGCAGTTTTACTTTCGAGTATTTGAATAGTTTTGTGTGCGTCAAAGTAAAGATTTTGGGAAATTAATCTATATTTTGTTTTTGCTTTTTCGTCATGTTTTAGAATATAGAGTAAACAATTGCCTTGTCCTGCAATAGATGTTGCATAATGTGTACCGATTATTTCTCTTATGCCATCATTGTCAAGGTCATAGAAAAATGCGGCTGAGTTTTTTTGATAGATATTATGCAATGCGGCGTGTTTGGGTGTAAGTTTTGTGTGATACAAAAGCCAGTTCCAAAACAATAGAGTTGCTTCGTCAGAATTTTTTGAAGTTAAAAATGAATAAGAGTATAACGTTTTATCGTTATCAGTTTTTTTGAATTTTTCACAAAAAACTTTAGAACCCGATACTGCGCAAGCCACGCATAAGGAGATTGTCAGGATTATATTCTTTGTGGATTTCAATTTGTTCTTTGTCTTCATCAGAGAATGTTAGAATATAGTACAATCGTAGCGCTTCTGCTCGATTTTTTATTAGATCTCGTTTTTGATTTGAACGAAAAATTAGTTTTTCTTTTGTTTCTGTTTGTTCATCGTACAGTCCGTTAATAAGCTTTATTTCATAGTTTTTGTACAATGTCCAATACTTTTGATTTTCATAGATGTTTGTTTTTTGTTCATCTTTCAGTTTTTTGTGTAGGAGGGAATAATATTTGTCAACTTCTGCATTCCAAGCACGAGTTGCGTTGTATGTACATTTTGTCCAGTCTTCAGTTGTTTTGGCACTTTGACGGCATATTCCTTCTTCTTTGTCTATGGGATGAGTTGTTTGTTCAATAGAAAGAACAGGTGATACAAAATAACCGAGTATAAAAGCTGTTAACAAAAATCTTTTCATAGTATAAATGCAAACCTTTTAAATATATTTCTACAATTTATTATATACATAAAGGTGGTATTGAGAAAAGTTTTATAATAATCCTTATTCAAAAACAGACAAGTTTAAACTTGTCTGTTATCTGATTGTGTTCTTTCTTTGTTAATTCTTTCTAGCTCTATCAGTGCATCTTCTTTCGAAACTTTGTCTAGCGTCATAATTGTTGTGAGCTTACTTTGTGTTCCTGCGGCAACACGACTGTTTTCTATTGATACTGTTTCAGAATAATCAGATGCTATTGGTTCACCCCAAGCAATATTTACAGTTTTTGTTGGTGTATAGTTGAATGCCATTGAGCATTCAACAACTTTTTGAATTGTTGCGGTGAATGAAACTTGTTTTATGTCATCGACTTTTGAAAGTGCTGCGATAAAAATTTTCCGTAAACTTTCACCGGACATTGTTCCTGAAATATTTAGTCCGTATGCTTGAGGTGGTGTTTTGGTTAGTATGTAGAACATATTTAATAACATATCAATATGTTTTTGAATTGCATCAGCTTGCAAGTCGGCTGTTAGATATTCAGGTTTTACACCGTCCGTACCGATTTTAATAAAATCTGTGTTTGGTAAAACGCGTGCATTTGTTTCTGGGTTATATTCGAGATTTTGTTCACTACCAGAAAGTTTTGGATTTGCGTGTCTGTTTATAATTTTTGAGTTTTGACTTACGGTGAGCATTATTTCTTCGACAATAGATTTGCAACGTTTGTAATCACTTTCTCCGAAATAAGAATCGCTTTCGGTTGAATTTTTTACTGGGAAAATAATAAAATCATTCCAAATGTCTGAAAAATCTTCAACTTCTTCAATACCTAGTTCTAGCATTTCTGTTGGGTTAAGCTTATTTCCTAGCTCGTTATTTTTGCAAGTCCATACCTCGTTTTCTATATAACCTTTGTGATGTTTTTCAATTTTTTTTAATTCGATTTTCTGACCGTCAATCCAATGTACCATCGAATAAACCAAAATATGACCACTGATTTCATTTAGATTACCGTTTTTGAATACAGGATACCAAACGTTTGGGCTGATAGAGGTGATTTTTACTTTTGAGTTTTCTCTCGTGACTTTAAATAATCCATTTCCAAATCTAGAGTTATCTATGTAGACTTCTTTTAGAATAGAAATAAAATTGTTGTTTTTTGCAATTTCGTTCCAAATTGTTTGTATGTGGTCATCAACATTTATTGTTACTCCTTGATTTGTTAAAAAACCTTTGAAAAAATCTGTTAATGCCCAAAATAGGTTTATATTGATAAGCGATTGCGAAGTAGTGTTGTCTAGTGGATAACGTTTTTGGATTTTTAAAATGGTGGAATTAAAAGCTTTGTGAAAATCGCCGTCATAAAGATTTTTGTATTCTGCATATTTTGCAAATCTGTTAATTGTGTCTGAGTCATATTTTATATTTTGGGTATCAAAATTTGTGAGCATTTTTGCCTCTTTCTTTTGTATTTATTGTATTAGTAAGTTCGGGCTGCAATTGAGACACTAGATTAGATACTCTAAACTTTTATAACCAGCTCGTTATACATTTGAGGATAACCACGAAAGTTTGTTTCGTTACCAAGTTCTTTGCATCTATCAAAAGTTCTATCGCATTTTGTTTCAGTTCCTGTATAACCGCAGCGGCAGTCTTTGAAACGACGAACTTGGCAAGTTGTTCTAAATTTCATAATAGGTGCTTGTATTTCGTATCCACCCAATGCGGTTTCAATATCCATTGTTGCAGTTTCGTAATCAAGTTTAATATTGTTGCATTTGCCGGCAAAAAGAACTTGTTTGTAGTCTTGGAGAATAGTATTTTTGTTCACATCGAGAAAAACTAGGGTAAGCACGGCTGGTGCATTTGTAATTACGTCACCTCTTTGGCCAATAATTCCAGAGAATGCCAAGCCTACGTTTGACAGTTCAATACTTAATTTTGAAATTGCGTTGTTATCTTCTTGGCTTATGTCACCAAACGATAATGGAGCTCCGATATAGTCTTCATTTTCGTATTTTAAAGTTGCTAGTGTTTCATTGTCTAGAATATAGACAGAACCTTCTTCGAGAATTATTTTTAGTAATTTTCGTGGTATAACTTCATCTTTTTCATAGGCAAGTTGTGCCAATGAGTTTGGGAATACTTCTTTGAGTTCAAGTTCAAGTTCGCCGTATCCCAATGTATCGATGTTAATATCTAGAGAATCATTGTTAAAACGGACGGTGTAAGTCTTTCCGTCACCTCCATATTCTTTTTTCCAAGTCCATTGAAAAGCGCGGAATTTACCCCGTTTTGCAATGAAGAAGTTTTCGAGTTGTTTTCTAATTTTTGCATTTTTCTGAAATTTCAATCGCCAACTTCTTTTTGGTGTGTCCCAATACGGTTGACGGTTGTTTCTGAAGGTGAATACTGAATCAAGCAGTGTAAAAAATTCTGTCGTTGCATCACATTCTGCGTAGTGATAAAAATCAAGCTCGTCCACTTGTTCAACTTGAGCGTCTTCAATAGTGCTGAATTTTAGTTCTGTTTCACTGTAGCCAAATTCTTTTATGCTTTGTTGTAGAGCATCTGTTTCAAAGTTGCAAAGATAAGTTTTTCCGTTTCCACCTTTGCTTTCATTCCAAGTAAAAAGGAATTTTTGAGCTTGTCCCATTACAGATATAAAAAACTCCTCAAGCTGTTTGCGAGAGAGAGCATTTTTTTCAAATTTTAAAGTGAATATTCTTTTGGGGTAAGTCCAGACTGGATATCGTTGTTCATGTCCTTTCACTTTTTCTTTAATTTCTGTTTTAAATTCAATACTAGTGCTATAAGCGTCTTTGTAAGGAATATTAAAAACTGGGTATTCCATAAAAATCCTTTCTAAATTCTAAGCGTTTCGGACCATAAATCTTAATTGGGAAGAGTTATTTTTTATACCATCGAAAGTGATGCTATTGAGCAACTCTTTATTTTCTAACAGGTAGTTTTGAACATCTTTCGAATCCCAAGCCTTTATATTGAAATGGTTGAAAACGACAGGTGATGTGCTTGCATCAGAACTGTAATTTGTGTTTTCAGCAGGAGATAAAACTCTTTCTCCACCTTTTAGAAGAGCGAGTTGTTCTTTTGTTCCGGGGAGTGATGCGTTTGCACCTACAGGGACTACACCACCTGAGTGAAAAATTCCAAATCCTTTGCCAATGCCTTTTATTAAGTTCGCAGCCGAACCAATGATACCTCCTTTTTGACTACCTAAAGATAATGCGTTCAAAATGCTTTGCATTTGATTTGCGTTGAATACTTGTTGTAATAGAGCTTTTGCACTTTCTGTAACAAGGTAGTCATATAAGTCTTTTGTCATTTTACGCATAGAACTACCAAAATCATCATAATTTGTCAAAATATCTTCGAGTCCATCGCCAAAAATATCTGCGATTTTTTCGCCGCGTTCTTGCCAAACCTCGTTGTCTACATTTTTGCTGCGTTTGTCGTAAAGTTTGCTTAGTGATATTTCTGCATATGCATAATCTTCATTTGAAAGATTTTTTTGTTTTTCTTGTAGTTTTTTTCGTTCTTCTTCATACCATTTGTCGATGGCGAGTCTTTTTTTGTAGACATCTTCGTAGTTACCAATGTCAACGGTGAGTTCTTCTTTCTCTTTTTTGTGGGCTTCACGGAGCTTTTGCATGTAGAAAACATAGGGGTCTTTTTTTTCTAACTCTTTTATCATTTCTTTGTTTAATTTTTTGATATTTTCAAGATATTCTTGATATTGTTTAGGGATTATTTTGTTTTGTGAACTCATTATTTCTCCTATTCTATTAAAAAAACAGACTGTAAAGTCTGTTTTTTAATTTGTATTTACCATCTTTCTAAAATAATTTGTCCGTCGGGATTGTATCCATATGAATTAATCCAAAAAGTAATTAAATCTCCGTTTGCATTGAAAATATATTGAATTTTTTTTTGAGTAATAGCAACTGAGTGTAGTTGTCCTTCTAAATTGTATCTATGGCTAGCATTTTCATTTGTATCATATTCAATAGATTCAAGTTTACCTTTTTCGTTGTAATAATAAGTGATATCATAAACATCATCATAGCTGATGCCATAACTCCCATCAGAAAAGTGAGTGATAAATCTGCTAAAATCCCCGAGAGTGTAACTAACTTTCTTTTTTGCAAAACTTTTATTCATTCTATGAAAAGGGTCATTGAAGTATTTTTGATGAGGAGATATGTCGATAGAGTTTTGTACATTTGCAAAAGCTTCTTTTCTTACTTCATCGACATTAGCAAGTGCTTCTTTGACTTCTTTGCTCTGATAAGTCACTCGTCCTTTTAAAGTAATGGCAGAGACTTCAACTACAGAACAAAGAGAAAGAAGAAAAATTAATAGTAAAGTAAAAAGCTTTTTCATATCCGAATATTACCATACAAATTGATGCTTCCTATTACAAAAACGAATAAGGTTAAATTTTGTTCAGTTATTGCTATTTTGAACAACAGGTATTTGTTATGCTAAAGAAAATAGCCTCAAAATAGAGGCTAAAATAGGTAGAATGGTTTAATGTATATATCTTGCCATTTCAGAGAGGGCTCTGATTGCATCTTTTCCGACTAGTGTATTTTGTTTTTGCGTTGATTCTATTGTGTCCATATTTAATTTTGTATATGTGTATAAAAATGAATAAAATTCTCTTGGGGTTGCTTGCCAAAATTCTTCTTTACTCCAATTTAGATAAGTTCTAGCTATGATATAATTTTCAACCCATTTGTATTTTATTTTTTCGTTGTCGAGACTTTTTTTTTAGATTTATTTTTTGCTTACATATCTTTTAGAATTTTGGGTGGTAGCAATGGGGTTACAAATGCAACCATTATAGGATTTGTTATTTCGTGCCAGATATTAGG
>JAZSES010000027.1:0-5305 GCA_045531805.1 Candidatus Limenecus sp.
ATTATTTTGGAAGACGGATTTGCTTTGATTAGACAAAGCAATACAGAACCAGTTTTCACACTAAGATTTGAGGCAAAATCAAAAGAAAATTGTGAAAAATATCAAGAAAGATTTTTGGAACAATTGGATAAGATTGTGAAAAAATACATCTGATTTTATTAAACAATATGTTAGTTAAAAGATATACCCTATCCCCCGTCGGAAAAGGGTATATTTTGAAATTTCACAAAAAAATGGTAAAATGTTCTACAAAACTTGATTATTTGGAGTAATTTGAATAAATGACAACAATCAAAAACGAAACAAAAAAACTAACAGGTGCGCAGATATTTTTGGAATGTCTAAAAAAAGAGGGTGTAGACGAGATTTTTGGCTACCCTGGCGGTGTAATTCTTTCAATATACGAAGCATTGTACAACTGTGATTTTATAAAACATTATCTCGTACGCCACGAACAAGCTGCAATTCATGCCGCAGAAGGTTACGCAAGAGTAACTGGAAAAGCTGGTGTCGCACTAGTAACATCAGGACCTGGAGCAACAAATGCTATTACAGGTATTGCAAACGCATATTATGACGGATACCCAATGGTCATTTTTACAGGACAAGTCGGAATTAATCAAATAGGAAACGATGCATTCCAAGAAGCTGACATTGTTGGAATAACTCGTTCTTGTTGCAAGCACAACTATCTTGTAAAAGACGTAAAAGATTTAGCAAGAGTAATAAAAGAAGCATTCCATATCGCAACTACAGGCAAGCCTGGTCCAGTTGTTGTTGATATGCCAAAAGATATGTTATGTGCAACTACAGAATTCGTTTGGCCAGAAACAATAAAACTTCCTGGTTACAATCCAAACTACTTTGGTCATCCAAAGCAAATTTCAAAAGCACTTGAACTTCTTTGTGAAGCAGAAAGGCCTGTAATTATTGCAGGTGGTGGCATTGTTGCCTCAGAAGCAATGGCAGAACTTAAAATGCTTGCAGACAAACTCCATGTACCCGTAACAAATACGCTTATGGGTAAAGGAGTATACCCTGAAACAGATGAAAAATCCTTGGGTATGCTCGGAATGCACGGAAACTTCTGGGCAAACCACGCCGTAACAAACTGTGATGTTTTATTTGCAATAGGTACTCGTTTCAACGACAGAATTACAGGCTGCCTAAAACGTTTTGCAAAAGATGCACAAATAATCCATGTCGACATCGACCCTTGTTCAATTAACAAGAATGTAAAAGTAAATATTCCAATCATAGGTGATGCAAAAAATGTTCTTCGCTCTATGCTAGATGAATTTAATGCAAATTCATATGAAACTCATTTTGATGTAAAACAATCTTGGATTGAACAAATCAATGAATGGAGAAAAAAATTACCAGCATTACAAAAACAAACTGACAAACTTAGCTCAGTAACAGTAATTGAAAAAATATATGAATACACAAAAGACTTAGACCCAATCATTGCGACAGAAGTAGGACAACACCAAATGTGGACAGCCCAATTGTTTAAATTTGACCAACCACGCAAATTTGTGACCTCAGGTGGTTTAGGCACAATGGGATTTGGCTTCCCTGCCGCAATGGGAGCTTCTGTCGCACTAAAAGACAAAGTTATTATAAACATTGCTGGTGATGGTTCTATACAAATGAATATTCAAGAACTTGCAACCTGTGTTGAATACAACATTCCAGTAATCAACGTAATTATCAACAATGGTTATCTAGGAATGGTGCGTCAATGGCAAGAAAAATTATTCGACAAACATTATTCACAAACAAAAATAACAGGCCCTGATTTTGTAAAAGTCGCCGAAGCATACGGTGCTAAAGGTTTTAGAGTGACAAAAGAAGAAGAAATCATCCCTGTATTAAAAGAAGCTATAGAATGTAGACAACCTGTATTTATCGACTTCATCGTTGATGAATATGAAATGGTTTATCCTTGGGTATTGGCAGGCAATCCACTAAACAAGGTTTTATTATCTAATGATTGTCCAATAACCTAACCCAACAAAACAAAAAAGGAATTAAAATGCAAAACAAAAATCACGTAATATCAGTATTAGTAAAAGATGAAGCAGGTATTGTTTCACGTGTAAGCGCATTGTTCTCAGGACGTGGCTATAGCATAGAAAGTATAACAGCTGCTCAAACCAGTGAAAAAGGTTATGCACGAATTACCATTGAAACATCTGGTGGTGATGAAAATGTAATTGAACAAATTACAAAACAATTGAATAGACTTATTCCAGTAATAAAAGTTGTAGACCTCGGTGATGTTGAATCAATAGAACGAGAATTGATATTATGCAAAGTCATTGCAAAAGATGAAGACCGTTCAGAAATTCTTAGGATTGCAGAAATTTTTGGCGCAAAAATTATTGACGTTTCACCACGAACATACACTCTACAAGCTATTGGTGATGAAAGACAAATCCGCTCACTTATCGAACTACTCAGACCTATCGGCATCAGAGAGCTTGTCCGTTCAGGGAAAGTCGGAATTACACGCTCACACCAATTTAGTAATGCAAAAGTAGATTAACAGTTATGAAAATAGCGTTTATTCCTATCGATAATAGACCTGTTTGCTATACTCTGGCTCAGCAAATAGCAGACATAGATGAAGAACTAGAGTTGCTTCTACCACCTAGAGAAATGCTTGGCGACCTAAAAAAAATTGCAAATATACACGGTCTTCTTCAATGGCTAAAAGATTTACCTCAAATCGACAAAGCAATAATCTCACTCGACACAATTGCTCACGGTGGACTAATACCATCTCGTCGTTCTGTAGAAACTTTTGAAGAAATCAAATCTCGATTGGAACAACTTTGGAATATTCTCTTAACAAAAAATACAAAAGTTTTTGCATTTTCTAGCATAATGAGAATATCTAACAACAACATAAACGAAGAAGAAAAAGAATATTGGAATTTGTACGGAGAAAAAATATTCCAATACTCTTACAATTCTCATAAAATTGCACCTGAAATCTTTGAAAACAAGGAAATTCCTGACAATATCCTTCAAGACTACTTGCAAACAAGAAAAAGAAATTTTGATTTAAACAAGTACTATCTAGAACTGATGCAGACAGAAAATACAAAAGAAATATTTGATACGCTTGTTTTCTCAAAAGACGATTGTGCGCAATATGGTTTCAATGTGGCAGAAGCCCAAAACTTACAGCAAATTATAAACAAAACAAATGTTAATGCGTTTGTAAAAACAGGTGCTGATGAAATCCCTCTTAGCCTTTTGAGCAGAGCTATTACTCAAAACAAAAATATAAAAATTGCACCTATTTTTACAAATCCATCATATACAAATAAAATTTCTAAATACGAAGATGTTTCGGTTTTCGACTCAGTAAAAGGACAAATCGAACTGGCTGGCGCAACCATAACAAATGAGACAGATGCAGATATTATTCTTCTTGTGAATAATTTTAAAGATGAGCAAGGTGAACTCGTTATGGGTGTTGATGTAGAAGGAACTCAAAAAGATTTTGAATTACCACAAAAACCTTACATTATCGCTGACATTCTTAACGCAAACGGAAGCGATAACTGTTTTGTCAAAAATCTTTTCTCAAAAGAGTTGAACAAAAACTTTTTAGGCTATGCAGGTTGGAATACTACCGGCAACACTCTCGGAAGTGCTTTGTGTTGCGGACTAACAAAATATACCAGCAAAAAAACAAATGAAAACGCATTCCAAAAAGTGCAATTTGTAAGATTTGCTGATGACTGGGCTTATCAAGCAAATGTGAGAAAAGAACTTAAATCTCATTTAACTAAAATTTCTACATCTGAACTAAAAACACATATGATACCATACGAAAAAGTTTTGAATAACGTATTAAATACAAGTTACAACAGTGTAAATTACTCTTACCCTTGGCAACGATTTTTTGAAATAGAAGTAATACCTCAATAATAAACAAAATTATATGTAAACAATTGTAAACAATATTATACAAAACCCTAAAGTAAATTGGAAAAATGTCGATAAATATAATACAAGCAAACAGTCCAAACTAAGGGGTTCAATTGATGATAAAAAAATGTGAAAAATCTATAAGTAATATAAACGACGGAGTTGCATTTATCCTAAGAGGTGCAAAAAAAAGAAGATCAATGGCTATTGCTAGTGCCAAAATGATAAATTCCGATATTGGAATTAGTGCAAAATTAGTTGCATTAAAATAAATTTCCGTTCCTAGCAATAAAAAGAAAGAGCTTCAATTAATCATACAAAAAGTAAGATTTTTACTTTAGTAGAAACATTAAATCAAACCCCTATGCATATGCACTAGGGGTTTTTCTTATCGTTCATTTCTCGGTTTCAAAACACTATTTGTTCTTTTTTCTTTTTTGGGAGTTTTTTTCTTTTTATCCTGAACCTCTGGTTGAGGCTGAGGCTTGTTAATAATAACAAGAACTTCATCTTTACCTGCCATTTTTAGATTATTTCTGGCAATTGCCTCCAAACTTTTCATTGAACTAAAATCTTCAAGTTCTTCTTTAAGACGTTGATTTTCCAAATATGCTTGTTGGTTCAACGCTTTCATTTTTTTTATTTTACCGTGATAGCTAATACTTTTTGTAATATTGTTAAAAGCACTAAAACCTATTTGTACAAGACAAATCAAAAGAACAATAGTCAAAAAGGAATAGTAAAAACGAATTTTGTTTTTACGTTTATTGTTTTTCTGTTGAGTTTTTTCTTTCAAATCAGGTTTATACATATTCTCACAACTATATAACTAACCGTTCCAACACCCAAGATAATGGACTCTAACATTATAATTTAAAGACAAGCCACTGGCAAATTTAAAACATTAATCAACAAATCTAATCTAGTATCGCAATTGCTGCCGGCTCAACGCAGCCAGCAATTACTCACCTTTTCAAAACGCCACTCCAAAAATTCGTTCACGTCACTTTGTTCCTTATCACGAATTTTTCTCGGACAATTTATTTTGACTTCAATAGTTCTTGAAGCGGTATTCTTTGTCCTGTTGGCATATCAGCAATTCCAGCTTCTGATGACATTGGATTTGCTTTAATTTTTTCCAACACCCATTTTACAATATCATCACTCATTGTTGGATTAGAACGCAACATCATCATGCCTGAACCGCCCTTGGGGTAGGTTTTTACCTTATAATCCCCTTGGGCAAATTTTTCAAGCGCATACGCCTCTTTTTCAAAATAATTATCCCTAACACTAACAGCGGCCATTATTGGCATAGCCCCCAATTCAGTCAACGCAATAGGCGAAGTCGGAGGCC
>JAZSES010000417.1:0-10269 GCA_045531805.1 Candidatus Limenecus sp.
GATTTATACACAATAGTATGTTGCGACGACTATTACCACGATTGGTCAAAAGAACTTAAAGAAGCTGGCAGCTATGAAGCATTTTTTGCAAAAGGTTACAGTTTTGATACACCAAAAGCAATTAATTTAGACCTAATGAAAGAACATTTAACCTCACTCAAGAATGGCTCAGCAGTTAGAAGTCCGGATTACAATTTTACAACTTGCGAAAGTTTCCCTCATGGTGTACTTAAAAAACCAACCAAAATAATAGTAAACGAAGGCTTATATGTCTTAAATGAAGGCATAAGAGATATCATGGATGTAAAAGTCTACGTGTTTACACCATTCGACATCATCAAAGATAGATGGTATAGAAGAGCAGAATCTAGAGGTAAAACTGGTGTTGCTGCTGACATGCAATTCGAAAATGTAAATACGACTGCACAAACATACATTAGACCTGCAATGGAGAGCGCCGACATTGTAATGAATGGTGTTGTTTCTAGCGAATACATCCAAGAAATGACAGAAAAAATATTCAGAACAATTGACAATATTGCCAAAAGCGCAAGTTTCTAATAAAACACAAGATTTAAAAAGCCCTCTCTAACGAGAGGGCTTAAACTTTTATTCTAATGCTTTTAGAAAACTAAACTCTTCTTTTTCTAGCAGCTTCAGATTTACGTTTTCTTTTGATACTTGGTTTTTCGTATGTTTCACGTCTTTTTACTTCAGACAAAGTACCTGCTTTTTGTACTTTTTTCTTAAATCTTTTCAAAGCGCTTTCAATACTTTCGTTTTCACCAACTTTAACTTCTGGCATTCGTTTTTCACCACCTTCAAATAGGATTAAATAAGTCGTGTTGTAATACTAACACGCATAAATACGAATTTCAAGTGTAAAAGTTTGTAAAAAATTAATAAACTAAAATCAATTTTGAAAATTGATAAACATTGTAGCATTATGAAAATAACAAGCACAAGAAATCAGTACAAAACGAATAATTTACAAAAGCAAGCTTTTAAAGGTATACCTATTGCCAAAATTAGAATAAAAAGCTTGCCGGCAAGTGATGAAATAACAATATTCAAAGTTAGCAAAGAAGATGAATCATTTTTGAAGCAAATGCTAGAAAAAATTGATCTAGAAAGCCTTTACACAAAAGTTAAAGACAAAACCGACTTTGACAAATGGAAAGAAACAATTGAAAGTACAATAACAAATATTACAAATGGTTCAATAGGACTATTAGGAGTAAGAAACAAAAAACCTTGTGGGATAGTATCATACAATAAAATCCCATCTCAAAAAAAATATTATATAGATCACGAAGCAACTTGGCCAACTCAAGCAGACAAAGGAACGCAATGCGCAGGAAAAGCGTTACTTCGTCAAGTGTTTCAAGAAGCAGTAGAAGATGGCACGCAAAAAACAATGGCAGTAACCCAGAATTTTAGACCAAGAAACAAAACAAGCAAAGATTTCTGTAGAGAAATTGGCTTTGAAGAAAATAAAAGGATGTTTACACAAGAAGTAAATTCAATTGAAAGCCATCAAAAAGTTTGTGAAAAACTTGATAACATAATGGATTATGAAAAAATAACAGATGGAAGAAACGTAAATTTAACAAATATCTTAGATTTATCATAACTAATTTATAAATTTAAATTTTTATAATAAAATATAAGTATTATGAAAAAGAGAGTTGAATTATTATTACCAGCAGGAAATATAGAAAAGCTGGATTACGCAATAAATTATGGTGCTGATGCCATTTACATGGGAATGGTGGATTTCAGCTTGAGAACAATGAGAAAAGGTGATGTCATTACGGCAGAAAACCTTAAAAGAGCAATAGATTTAGCTCACTCATACGGCAAAAAAGTATACATGACCTTGAACATCTATGCTTATGATGAAGATATAAAAAACCTTCACGAAAACATCGATATTATAAAATCTGCAAACCCAGATGCACTAATAGTTAGTGACTTTGGTATCCTAAATGTAGTAAAAAATAGAATGCCAGATACTGACATACATATAAGTACACAAACAAATACACTAAACTCTGAGGCAGTAAAATTTTGGAGAGATTTTGGTGCATCAAGAGTAATTTTAGCAAGAGAAGTTTCAATAAAACGTCTTGCAGAAATCAGAAAAAATGTACCTGATATTGAATTAGAAGTTTTTGTACACGGAGCGCAATGCGTTTCACTTTCGGGAAGATGTTTGCTAAGTGACTTCATGACAAATGGAGAAAGAAAAGCTAATCAAGGCGGTTGTTCTCAACCTTGTCGTTGGAAATACAAATTACTAGAAGAAACTCGTCCTGGAGAATACTACGAAATTGAAGAAACTGGCAGAGGAACTCATATATTAAGTACAAAAGACTTAGCATTGATAAATTATATTCCTCAACTAATAGAAGCCGGTGCTGATTCATTCAAAATTGAAGGAAGAACAAAAAGTTTGTACTACGTTTCAGCAGTTGCAAAAGCATATAGAAAAGCTGTTGATGCTTATTATTCAGGAGAAAAACTTGATAAAGAGGCAATGTTTAACCAATTGCTAAAAATTGGCAATAGAGGCTATACAACAGGATTCTACTTAGAAGAACAAGACCACGAAGGTTATAGCTACGATGTCTCTAAAGGTTTGGCTGGTTCAGATTTCTTATTTGAATTCTGGGATAAAACAGAACACGACAACAAAAACTTATACAAAGTAAAAATCAAAAATAAAATTTTACTTAATGATGTAGTGGAAATTATTACACCAACTGAATGTTTTGAATCTAAAGTTTTAAAAATATACAACAAAGACTTAACTGAAGAAAAAGAAGTTGGGAATACAAATGATGAAATATTTGTAGAGCTCTCAGAAAAACCAGAAAATTACAAATATGCATTAGCTAGAACGATTGGAATTAAAAACGTTAGGTAGAATTATGTTAGTAAGAGCAGATTACGAAGCAAAAACAGTTTATGAAATTAAATACGATGAACTAAAAAAACAAGGCATAAAAGTTATTGCTTTTGATTTGGATAGCACAGTAATGAAGTCAAAATCTGGAGTGTTTACGGCTGAAACATTACAGATGTTTGCAAATCTAAAAAAGGATTTTTCACTGCTAATTATTTCAAACAATAGCAACATGGAATACATAAAAAAAGCACAAGAACAGATTGATTTTCCTGTAATTGCACCAGCAAAAAAACCTTGCACAAAAGTATCTAAAAAATTTCTTAATAATCTTGGAATCACACCAAAAGAAATGGTAATGGTTGGAGATAGGCCACTAACTGATATTTTGTTCGGCAAATTTTTAGGGTGTAAAACAATACTTGTTGATTCAATAAGCTGGCAAGAAGAAACACAAATAGTTAGAATAGCTAGAGCATTAGAAAAGATAGTTTCATAAAAAAAAGACCGCTAAAACGGTCTTTTTATTTTTTATAAATTGTTACTAATGCAAAATATTAAAGCCAGTTAAAAATGTCGTAACGAAGAAAATGATTGCCACATACATTGTTAGCTTATTCAAACCAGCTTCAGCATTTTTTTGCGAAGAAAAAACTTGAGAAGCTCCACCTATACCAGCGATTCCATCACCTTTAGGTGAATGTATAATCACCAACAAAATCAACAATAACGCTGATATAATTTGTACTGCCCATAAAATAGTAATTAACATAATTTCCCCTTTGTCTAATTTATGTGTTAATCATAACATAAAAATTGAAATATAAAACAACAAGAATATTCTAACAAGTATAAATACTCAACAAAATATCCAACTAACTATATAATACCAGCATTCTTTAGTTTTTCAGCTGAACAATTTTGACAACATAAAGTCTTATGCTTAGAAGTACCACCAGACTTAAGAAAAACATTACTTTTAGGTAGTTTTAATAACTTAGCAAAATATTTAACAAGCTCTTCATTTGCTTTATTTTCAACTGCTGGCGCTTTAAGCTTAACTTTGAGTGCATCTTCATATAAGCCGCAAATTTCATTTTTTGATGAATTAGGAACTGCTTTAATACGTAAAAACAAATCACCATCTTTTTCAGTATAAAAATTATCCATATTAAAACCCTTGTATACTTACGCTTAAAAGTGTACAATAATAAACTATGACAAACAATAATCAAGATGAATTCAATATAAATAATGAAATAGATACGGAGCACAAAGAATACAACTTTGAACAGGAAGAACAAGGCCCTGATTTGAGTATATTTGAACCGTTAAGAGAGATTTTGCAAAATCAGCATAGAAAAGAAGCTGATATAAAGGAAATTGAACAAGCATACATATTTGCAGCAGAATTGCATGCTGGACAATATCGAATTAGCGAAGAACCATACATCATTCACCCCGTTGAGGTAGCAAAGATACTCTCAGACTTAATGATGGACAAGCACACTATTGTAGCAGCATTACTACACGACATAATTGAAGACACAGGCACTGCTCCAGAAACAATAAAAGAAAAATTTGGAGAAGACGTACTTAACTTAGTACAAGGTGTGACAAAATTAAGCAAATACCAGTTTAAATCAAAAGAAGAACGCCAAGCAGAAAACTTCAGACGAATGTTTATAGCAATGGCAAATGATGTTCGTGTGATATTTCTTAAACTCGCTGACCGCTTGCACAACATGCGTACATTAAATTATATGGCAGCTGCAAAACAACAAAAAATTGCGCAGGAAACACTTGATATATTTGCTCCATTAGCAAACCGTCTTGGTATTGGTAAAATAAAAGCAGAATTAGAAGATTTATCTCTAAGATATTTAAACCCTGAAAAATATTATGAAATTGCACAATTGGTGGCTTTGAAAAAAGCAGAAAGAGATGCAACAATTCAAGTAATTGTTCAAAAGATAGAGCAAATGCTTAAACAACACAGAATAAAAGCAACTATCTCAGGACGTTCAAAACATTACTACTCTATATACTCAAAAATGAAACGCCAAAATATAGCATTTCACGAATTGTACGATATTTCTGCGGTAAGAGTTATCGTAAATAGCATAAATGAATGTTACGAAGTTTTGGGTATAATTCATTCACAATTTAAACCAATCCCTGGGCGCTTCAAAGATTATATAGCTATGCCCAAAAGCAACATGTACCGTTCTTTGCATACTTCCGTACTCGGCCCAAAATCAAAACCAATTGAAGTGCAAATAAGAACACACGAAATGCACCAAGTCGCAGAATATGGTGTTGCTGCACACTGGAAATATAAAGAAAAGGGTTCAAAAAAAGCAAATGCAGAAACTGACATCCAATTTTCTTGGATGAGAAAACTTGCTGAAATGGAAAAAGACGTATCATCCGCCAGCGAATACGTTGAGAGTGTGAAACTCGATTTATTTTCAGACCAAGTATTTGCATTCACACCAATGGGAGATGTAATTGACTTACCCAAAGATGCAACACCTGTAGACTTTGCATTCAGAATACATACTGATGTAGGATTTAGGATTACTGGTGCACTAGTAAATGGTAGAATTTCGCCTTTAAGCACAAAATTGTACAACGGGGATATCGTTGAAATTATGACATCAAAAACTCCAGCACCAAGATTGGACTGGCTGAACTTTGTTGTCACAAAACTTGCTCAATCTAAGATAAAACAATGGTACAAGAAAAATAAACGCGAAGAACATATCACTATTGGTAAAAATTTACTTGAAGCTGAAATTGGTAAAGCAAAATTTGAAGAACTAGTAAAAACACAAGAGCTCAAACAGATTGCAGAAGCAATGAACTATTCTTGTGTAGACGATTTACTTGCGGCATTAGGCTATGGCGAAACAACAGTAGTCAAAATTACAAACAGAATAAAAAAACTCTCTGATGAAGAACAACCAATAATATCACATACTAAAACAAGAAAGTCTAAAAACGATATCGTTGGACTAGAAGGTATGTTGTATTACTTTGCAAAATGTTGTACACCCGTACCTGGTGAACCAATCGTAGGCGTAGTAACGAGAAGCAAAGGAGTTTCAATACATAGAGTTGATTGCTCCTCACTAGATCACGTACCAGAAGAAAGATTGTTGGATGTAAAATGGGCAGACAAAGGCTTAAATAAAACATATATCGCATCAATCAGAATAGATGTACAGGACAAAATTGGTATATTAAAAGATATCATGATTGAACTTACCGAATGTAATACAAACATTGCATATGCAAATATAAAGTCTAATCCTGCAAAAGGAATAGGAATATTAGAGCTTGGTATCGAGGTCGATAACATAAACCGACTAAGAAGCGTAATTACAAAACTACAATCAATACCAGAAGTTATTTCAGTAAAAAGAATACAAGCTGCATCTACAAGTAAACAAAATCAAACCATGCCGAAAAAGAAAAAATAATTTGCCATAACACAAGAAATACATGCTTTTAAAGACATTGTAAATTTTTATTAAATTTACAATTAAAATGCTAAACATTTTTTTGATAATGAACTAATATACATGTAACAAATCCCCAAATCTCCTCCCAAGATTATGAAGTATAAGCTGCAGTGCAGCTTTTTTTTTGGTAAAAAATATAGTATACTTGGGTAGTAAAAACAAATATTCTTGTGTTACAAAATATTAACAAGCTTAAGAAAAACTAGCAAAAAAATATGTTTACAAGAATTAAAGCGTTGTAAGTAAATAAAATCTAAAACTTGGAGTGTCAGGAAATGCTACAAATTATCTCAACAAATTGTTCACCAATCAGACCAAAACCAAACCAAAACTTTGGAAGAGGCGAAATGATTACAGCAACTGCTGATTGGTTAGAAAATATTGATACAGGCAATATCACAGAAGATAATTTCATAGGATTGGATAATTTGAGTAAAAAAATGCATGATGGACCACTTAAGACTTTTGCAAAAATTTTAAGCATTGGTGGTACCGCATTTTTGGCTGCAAAAGCAGGAACAACAAAAGTAGCAAATAAAATCGCAAACAATAGGATGATTTCTAAAAATGTATCCACTCCAGTTATTAAATTTGTAAAAAATTCTATGACTGCCGCACAAAAAGCTCTCAAGGAAAACCCACTATTTGGAGAACAAAATAAAGGTTTCAAAGCATATTTTGTAAACACTGCAGCAAAAAGTTTAGACGCAATTGAAAAATATGGCAAAAGAGGCTCTGAAAAACTAGTTAAAAATATTGAACTAGAAATGAAAGAACTAAAAGAATTACAAAAAGGTGCTAAAGGCACAGAGTTAGCCGAAATAAAAGAAAATTTAGCATCACTTGCAGAAAGAAAACGTAACGCCGCAACTGAAAATCTGATTACAAAAATCACAACAAATACAGTTGGTGCTGGAGCTGGCACAGTAGCAGTTGTCGAAGCAAACAAAGATAGAGACAACAACGGAATTGCAGATATCGGCGAACACGACGCATAAAAAATAATATAATCAGGAAAAATAATGCAGAAAATCACATCCTATATACCCATAAGACAAAATAATTCAACTAACTTTGGTAATTACCAAACCGTTGGTATTAGTGATTCTGCATACACGAGAGAACAACGTAAAGCGAAACAACTAGAAGAAATAGCAAAGTTAGCATCAGATTCAAAACCAAGTGCAGTGAAATCTTTTACTATTGTTTCAGCACTAATGTGCGCTAGTGCACTCACTGGCTCTGCTGTCTCAGGACGTTTTTTTAATGTACTAAATGGATTAGGCGCTTTCAAAAAGTTGACGCCAAGAGTTGCACTAGGAATTGAAAAACTACAAATAAAATTGAAAGATATTAACACTGATAGCCTATCAAAATGCAAAAAAAACATTGTAAATTCAATGAAATCAGGTATAGACTATCTTGAAAAAACAAGTAGATATGGTGTTGAAGAACAAATTGCAAAAATAAATGCAAAAAAAGCAAGAAAAATACAAACAATACGCCAAAATATCAAAAAACAAAATCCCGAAATAAAATTTACACAAGAAGAATTAAAAAATAAAGTTGAACAATATATTGCAGAACATCCAGAGTTACAAAAATACTTTGATGATAGACTTAACGAAATTCGTGATATAAAAGGAACTAATCTATCAAAAAAAGTAACCAAAGCCTCTGCCGCAACAGTAATGGGCGTAGGCGCACTAAAAGAAGCATCAAAAGATTGTGACAATAATGGTGTGCCTGACTGCGTTGAGTACAACAAATCATCAAAAGAAACAACTCAAAAACTTACTGCCGCACTATTAGATTGTGCATTGGACAGTATTTAACTTAATATTTCTTAATATTTAATAAAAAATAGTCAAATTTATCACTCGAAAATTTTTTATGTCTATGTAAGGAAAGTTTAGAAAATTTTTAGGAGTGTGTAAATGACAAGTATCACTGCAAACTATGGCAATTATCAAGCAAATCAATACAATCGTACTGAAGCAATTAAAGAAGCAGCTCAAGTACTCGAAAATACAGGCGATTTAAGAAATATTGATGCAGATACTTTCAACAGACTAAAAGATATAGTTGACAATGTTGAAGTTGACCCAGAAAGTAAAGTGCAAGGACCACTAAAAACAGTAATGACAGCCGTGTTATTAGCTGGAGCAAGTGCTATAACTGCAAAAGTTGCAGCAGGAAGAATCTTAACATTCCTAAGCAAAAACACAACTATTCTAGAAAAAGCAAGTAAAACCATTATGGATTTAATTGGAAAAAGTAAAAAATATCTAAAAGGTAACCCCAATATTAAAGCAAAAACCCTTAAAGGTGCCGCTCTAAGAGCATTCCAATCAGTCGTAAAATGGCTTGAAGGCTACAGTAAAAAAGGTATTGGAGATGCACTAAAAGCAATAACAGGCAAAGGTGCAAAAGCACAAAAAGCGCTTTTACAAGGAGAAAACTTAATCAAAAACACAGCTGGCGCAGTTGCAGCAGCTGGAGCAACATCAAAAACAATCTATGAAACAACAAAAGATAAAGACGGAAATGGAGTTGCTGATATTGCAGAAGGTAAAAAAAGTCCAAGCAAAGAATTAACAAATGCTTTAATTGACTGCGCATTAGATGCCGCTTAAGTAAATAAAATGTAAAAAAACAAAAGGCCGTACTCTATAGTACGGCTTTTGTGCTAATTTATAAGTATGAACAAAAATTTTAATATTAAATACATAAAACCGACTGAAAACGATTTAAAACAAATTGGCTTTGACAAGTCATATACACACAAGGGAATATACAAACATAAATTCAAAACCATCAAAATTTGTAATATAACTTGTGCACAAGCAAATATAATAAAACAAACAGCTTTATCATTAGGAACAGACTGTGCAGTACATAGAGAAGTTATAACAGGAAAAATAGAACTTTCTGACTGTATACTTAGTGGTTCAATAAATCAACTAAAAAAAATAGCACAAAAGCTAACAGAACAACCATTTAATTTAAAACAGCTTTCATCTGAAATTAATGACTTAATAAACAACAATCTTGAACATATAAAAATCAGAGACTCAATTATTGACTGGCAAACTCCACTATTGATGGGTATATTAAACATAACACCAGACTCATTTTCAGATGGAGGAAAATACAATACTATAGAAAAAGCAATTGAACATTACAAAACATTAGTAATGAATGGCGCAAATATAATAGATATAGGTGGAGAGTCTACACGCCCATACGCAAAACAAGTATCACCACCGGAAGAAATACAAAGAATACTACCAACAATACAGGAAATAAGAAAATTTGATAAACAAACAATAATAAGCATAGATACAAGAAACGCAACGACTGCAAGTGTTGCACTAGAAAATGGTGTAGACATTATTAACGATGTATCAGCTTGTGAATGGGACAATGAAATGATAGAAGTAGCAAAAAAACACAATTGTCCAATAATATTAAACCATTCAAAGGGGTCACCAGATACAATGCAAAACAACCCTGAATACGAAAATGTAGTCGATGAAATATTTAATTACTTCTCAGAAAAAACAAAAAAACTAATAGATTTAGGTATAAAAAAACACAATATAATAATAGACCCAGGTATAGGATTTGGAAAAACAACTGAACAAAATTTTGAAATAATAAATAGAATAGAAGAATTAAAAGCACTAAATTTTCCAATTTTAGTAGGACATTCAAGAAAAAGCTTTATAAAAGAAACAATAAATTCAATAGATAGAGAAGAACTAGATGAAGCTACTGCTCAAATATCCAACAATCTAATGACAAAAGGGGTAAATATCATACGAGTTCACA